>NZ_JBRIMB010000035.1:0-47454 GCF_052977265.1 Shewanella sp. 0m-8
CATGATTATACGCCTATCCTTGACTCTTTTTAGAGTACAGTTTGATAAGCAGTTACACAAAGTTAGTTACAGTCTCTGTTCGAGGTCAGAGCTATTACATCTACGACCGATCGTCCTTGCTCAATTCGGCTGTTAACCTTCTCAGCTCTTTCCTACTCTTTACCGTCTTAGCTTGCTTCATCTTTACTTATACCGTCTCTGCTTTACCCATTCCGGACACTTTCCTCATATCGGACATTCCTTATATAAATCGGACACTTTCCAACAGTGTCCGCGGACACTTTTGTGGTCATCCTCGTTCTTCAATGTGTTAAGTCACTGTTTATAATTGGTTTGTTGTTTTTGGCACGCTGATTGTATTAATAAACCTATCGAAAGCGATAATGGCTTAGAACGGACACTTTAGGGAAAGCAGATGATTCAGGATACCAGCGGACAAGACACCATAAAGCAGCCAAGTAAGGCGGGTAAGTTCAAACGTCCGTTGATGTTTGGTATCGCGGCATTGCTTGTTTCTGGTCTCGTTTGGTCGAGCATGGATAGCGCCTCCATTGCCACCTCTATTAAACGTTCTGAACTGCGCTTTGCCACATTAGAGCGCGGCACTCTTATTCGTGATATCCCCACCACGGGCAAGATTGTTGCCGCGAATGCCCCCATTCTTTATAGCCCTGAACAAGGCTCAGTCACCTTAATTGCAAAGCCTGGTGATAGCGTTGAGCAAGGTGAAGTGGTCGCCAGTATCGAGAGTCACAAGTTAACTAACAGCCTTAAGCAACAAGAAGCCGTGCTTGAGGGAATGATAAGTTCATTGGAACGCGCCCGCCTAGAGGCTCGTCGTCAACAGCTTAGGGCGCAGCAAACGCTGGATATGGCCAAGGTAGATTTAGCGGCGGCAGACCGAGAGAGTCGCCGTGGCGATCAACTTATTGAATCTAAATTAATTAGCAGAATTGATTTTGAAAAGGGTAAAGATGATCTGCATAAAGCTAAGTTGCTATTTGCCCATGCAGGCCAAGAAGCGTTGTTGATGAAAGATACCTTAACGTTCGAGCTGAAAAACACCGCACTGGAAGTTGATCGTCAGGCGCTAGTGGTGAAAGAGCTTGAGCGCCAAGTTGCAGCGTTGAATATTACTGCGCCCGTTGGCGGCATTATAGGTAACTGGTTGACGGAGCAAAAAGCGCGTATTAGCCAGAGCCAACCCATTCTTACCGTGGTTGATTTAAGTGCCTTTGAAGCCGAATTAGCCGTGCCAGAGTCTTATGCCGACGAACTGGGTATAGGTATGGCAGTAGAGCTGAGCTTTGGCTCTGTGACGGTATTGGGCGAGCTATCTTCTATCTCACCTGAGGTGCGTAACCGTGAGGTGACGGCCAGAGTACGGTTTGAGCAAAACGATAATTTACAACTGCGTCAAAACCAACGTTTATCAGCAAGAGTGCTACTTGAGCATCGTCCTGATGTATTGATGGTCAAGCGTGGCGCATTTGTTACCAGTGGCGGAGGCCAACAAGTTTACGTAATGAGTGGTGAGATCGCTGAGCAAACAGAGATCCAGTTAGGGGCTCGCAGCATGAGCCATATCGAAGTGATTCAGGGCGGGCAGGTTGGTGATGTTTGGGTGACCTCAAGCATTGAGCCATTTAACAAGGCTACACAGGTATTAGTCCGCTAGGTAAGAAAAGGAAACTGTCATGAATAAGGTTATTAGTCAGGCGACAAACAAATTAGGCAAGCCCATGAATAAGCAACAACTCATTACCGCGGCAGTATTAATGCTATTGGTAATAGCGGTACAGGTTTCAACTGATAGAGCGGGTGACTGGATGTTCATCGGGCTCAATTTGATTGAAATCGGCGCCGGCGCACAATCAAACTTAACGGAAATGTCGGACGTTAGTGTTGCTGGTTGTGGGGTCGTTCAGCAACTACTTACCGCTGTTTTCGATACGCTGCAGGCCTTTGTCGGCTAGCAGCGCATGGCTGTGGAGTTGCAGTCGTTACAGCATTTTATTATCAGATTGGATAAACAGAATTAAAGGAATATAACCATGTTATCGATGAACAAGATTAGCAAAGTATTTAAAACGGATTTAGTTGAAACTCACGCACTACGAGACTTTAACTTAGAGGTTAATGAGGGCGAATTTGTTGCGGTCACGGGACCGTCGGGTTCAGGAAAAACCACTTTTTTGAACATTGCCGGCTTACTCGAAGGCTTTACCCATGGTGACTATTTTCTCGATGGGGTGAATATCTCAAATTTAAGTGATAACAAGAGTGCGGCTATCCGTAATGAGAAAATCGGCTTTATCTTTCAGGGATTTAATCTTATCTCTGATCTAAACCTCGCCGAGAATGTTGAGGTGCCACTGCGTTACCGTGGTTTTAACGCCAAAGAACGTAAAATTCGTGTGGAACGTGCGCTTGAACAAGTCGGGCTAGCAGCGCGAATGAAGCACCTACCAACACAACTTTCAGGTGGTCAGCAGCAGCGAGTGGCGATAGCTAGAGCCTTGGCAGGCGAGCCGCGCTTTCTGTTAGCGGATGAGCCAACGGGTAACTTAGACAGCCTAATGGCCCGCCAAGTGATGGAGCTGCTAGAAGATATTAATAAGGCGGGTACCACTATTATCATGGTGACTCACGATGCTGAGCTTGCGCGCCGAGCGCAACGTAATATTCAGATTGTCGACGGACAAGTGTGCGATTTCACTATGTATCAAGCTGGTTCGTCTGATCAAAAAGTACAGTCTATCGCCGATGCGGCATCGGTTGCTTAATCAACGGCTAAGGAGAGCATGATGTTTTTTTATTACCTTGATTTAGCTTGGCGCAGTATCAAGAAGACGGCATTTTTATCTTTGTTGATGGTCCTCGCCATCTCTATTGGTATTGGTATCACTATCACTACGTTGAATATCTATAAAATGGCCTCAGTTAATCCGGCTGGCGAGCGTTCATCACAGCTGTTTTCGGTGCGCTTGATGAGTCAAAATATTGATACCTGGGAAGAGATCAACGAGCAAATTACCTATCAAGATGGCTTCAACTTAAGAGAAAGTGGGGTACCCGTTCGCCAAGCCGCGATGTTTCGCACCGGTCTTGCTGTGCAGACTGATGATGAGAATTTCTCGCCGATGCTTGAAGGGGTTCGCGTAACCGACGGTGATTTCTTTGAACTGTTTGATGTGCCATTTATTTATGGCGGTGTGTGGGATAAGCAGGTCGATAGTGAAGGTGGCTACAAGGTGGTCATTAACCAAGAGGTTAATCAAAAAGCCTTCGGTGGGGGAAACAGTGTTGGTAAAACTTTACTACTCAATCGTAAGCCATATCAAGTGGTGGGGGTGATTGAAAACTGGAACCCAAATCCAAAGTATTACGATATTAATAATGGCGCCTTTAATGATTCTGAGCAGATCTATGTGCCGTTTTCTTTAGCGCCTATTGAAGAGTTTGAAAGCTGGGGGAATAACAACAGCTGGCGTCATGAAAATATCCAGAGTTATAGCGATAGGCTTAATTCAGAAATGCACTGGCTGCAGTTCTGGGTAGAGCTTGATACTCCCGCATTGCAGCAAGAGTATCTGCAGTGGCTGTCTGCCTATGTTGAGCAGCAAAAGCAGCTCGGCCGTTTTGAGCGCCCCGATGCCAGAGGTGAGATCTCTGATGTTGAAACTTGGCTGAACGTCAACAAGGTGGTTCCAGAAGATAATAAGATTTTGGTGGGGTTAAGTGCACTGTTTTTGATTGTCTGTTTGGTCAATATGCTTGGGCTGTTACTGGCTAAGTTTTTAAAGCGTGCCCCTGAAGTTGGGGTGAGACGTGCCATTGGTGCCAGTCGTATGCAGATCTTCTCTCAACACATAGTCGAAGTGGGCTTAATTGGTTTTTGTGGTGGCGCCTTAGGGCTGCTTTGGGCTTGGACTGCACTGCATTTCTTATCATCTAAGTTTGAGCTTGAGGCATCGCTGGCTCAGCTAGATCAAAGCATGTGGTTTATTGCGCCGATTATTGCTGTGAGCGCTACCATTGTAGCCGGGATTTATCCCGCGTGGCGCATCTGCAGCACCAACCCAAGTGTCTACTTAAAGAGTCAATGATTTACAGAGTGAGAAAGGAGCTTACGATGTTGCAAATTAAACCCATATTAAGCATGTTGATACGTAATAAAAGCGGGCCTTTATTACTGCTTATTCAGATTGTGTTATCGGTTGCGATAGTGGCCAATGCCAGTTTTATTATTAGTGAGCGTATTGGCTTGATGAGCCGTGAGTCAGGGATTGCCGAGTCTGAAGTATTCGATTTCAGTATTTATAATTTCGATTCGAGTATCGAGCCGCTTAAACAAAACCCTCGCGATATCGAGATTATTCGTCAATTAGATGGCGTAAAATCAGCGACGTCTACCAGCATGACGCCACTTAGTGGCGGCGGCTGGTCATCGAGTTTTTCGCTAGGCAGCAGCGAAGAGAACCGTAAAGACACGCCCAGTGCGGCTATCTATTATGGTGATGAGCATATGCTCGAAACCCTTGGCATTAAGCTTATCGAAGGGCGTAACTTTTACCCTGATGAGGTAAGAAGTGGTGGCCCTGAGCTAGGCAATTTGGCGATAGTGTCGGCTGAGTTTGCGAAAAAATCTTGGGGAGATGAGTCTGCACTTGGGCAGGTGATGTTCCGCGGGAATGTAGGGGAAAGCCCGATGACGGTGATTGGTGTTGTTGAGCGTCTGCAAGGAGCCTGGGTAAACCACTCAAACTTTAATAACAGTGTGATTGTTAATGTGGAGCTCGCTTCATCGTTTACTAAGTTTCTGGTTAGAGCCGAAGAGGGCACGTTAGTCAGACTCAAAGAAACGATCCCGGCCGCATTACATAAAGAGCATCCTAATCGAGTGGTGCGAGGGTTTACGTTAATTAGTGAGCACCGAGAGAAGGTGTATCGCAACCATGAATTGATGGCCACGGTACTGTCGATGATGGTGGTATTACTGCTGCTTATCACCTCTTTAGGACTCGCTGGCATGGTGATGTTTAATATTGAGCGCCGTACTAAGCAGATTGGTACAAGACGAGCATTAGGGGCTAAAAAACGCGATATTATCAGCTTCTTTTTAGTGGAAAACTATTTATTGTGTCTCGCGGGGGGACTGATTGGCGGCTTAATTGCGGTGCAGCTCGGTCAGCAGTTAATGAGCCTTTATAGTTTACCTAAGCTAGAGCTTATTTATCCGATAGTGACAGTGGCGGGTCTGCTTGTGTTGACCACGATAGCAGTGATTTTACCGGCTCAAAAAGCCGCAAAGATTTCCCCTGCGATTGCGACGCGAAGCGTGTAATCCACTACTGCTAACACCAAGAAAGGCTAACTAATTGTTAGCCAAATGTGAGCTTTGCTTTAACTATGTTTGGCTTTCAGTTAGTTTTATAGCTAGCCCTCTAAAAGAATAAATAATAAAGAGTTTATGGATACCATCCTAATTGTCGACGATAACCAAGCCGTGTGTAATGCGCTGTCTTTAATGTTAGAGCTTAACGGTTATCGAACGCTGACCTGCTTATCACCTGAAGTCGCACTTGAATTAGTGCAGTTGCACGATGTCGTGCTAGTTGTGCAAGACATGAACTTCACTCAAGACACGACCTCTGGTGAGGAGGGCAAGAGTCTATTTTATGCTTTTAGGCAACTGCAGCCTGAGCTTCCCATTATATTACTGACCGCTTGGACCCAACTTGAACTCGCTGTCGAGCTAGTCAAAGAAGGCTCGGCTGATTACATGGGTAAACCTTGGGATGATGCGAAGCTATTAACCAGTATTAATAACCTTATTTCATTGCATCGATTGTCTAAAGAAAATGCGCAGCTAAGCCGTGTTGAAAATCAACGTATGGTCGCGATTAAAGATGCCGATTTATGCGGCATTATTTTTAATAGTGGTGCGATGCAGCGTTGTGTTGATTTGGCACTACAGATAGCTAAATCCGATGTGTCAGTATTAATCACCGGCCCTAATGGCGCAGGTAAAGACAAGCTTGCCGATATTATTCATGCTAATTCTCCTTTAAAGCATAAGCCGTTTATTAAGGTCAATATTGGTGCGCTGCCAATGGATCTACTTGAAGCCGAGCTGTTTGGCGCTGAGGCGGGGGCGTTTACTGGGGCAATAAAAGCAAGGATTGGTCGCTTTGAAGCGGCAGACGGTGGCACCTTGTTTTTAGATGAAATAGGTAACTTGCCACTTTCTGGCCAAGTTAAATTACTGCGGGTGCTGCAAACCGGTGAGTTTGAGCGCCTAGGCAGCCATCAGACCCGTAAAGTGAATGTGCGGGTGATAAGTGCGACTAATGCTGATTTGGTTGAGGATATTCAAGCGGGGCGCTTTCGAGAAGATCTGTTCTATCGCCTCAATGTGATTGAGTTAGCGCTGCCTGCACTTAATGACCGAAAAGATGATGTGCTGCCATTGGTTAAACATTTTGTTGGTGCCGATTTCAGCTTGTCGCGACAAACACAGCAAGTGTTGCAGGCTCATCATTGGCCGGGAAATGTACGTGAACTTGAAAATGCCTGTAAGCGAGCCGTAATCTTAGCTAAATGTGCTCAATTGTCTGTAGCAGATTTTGGTGTAGAGAGTGCATTAGGACAGACTAAACCAATTGATTGTGACGCACAATCGCTAAGCCACAGCCACAGTAAGGCTAACATGAGCACTAGCAGTCAAAGCGATAGCCAAAGCCAGATCCATCATTACAGCCAGATAACCGAACAAGCTAATACCAGCGCATCTGCAACAACACAAGTTATAGATGAGAAAGCTGGTATCGAGGCTGCACTTGAGCAACACAATGGCGTTATTGCAAGGGTGGCTAAGTCTTTAGGGTTAAGCCGTCAAGCCTTGTACCGACGTATGCAAAAATACCAGATTGATAAATAGCGCCGGCAAATAACCAGCGAACATCATGAACAACAATTAGGAGTTAATTTATCACAGTGTCATTAAGGGGGAAGCTGATAGGCAGTGCCGTATTAGCGTGCGCTGCGGGGCTGTTGTTGGCATTTACTGGCTTACTATGGTTTGCATCAACTGAGGTACAGCAGGCGATTGCGGCAGACTCTTGGCTGTATATGTTGTTATTTACTTTAGCGATATTGTTGACGGTGGCGATAAGTTATATCGGTACTCGTAGTCTGGCAACAAGCTTAATGGCACTTGAAGTTGGCTTACTTAACTTTAAAGATAACGACTTCAGCGTGAGCATTCCGGTGAGTGGTGATCGTCAATTAAAGGCATTATCAAGCCTGTTTAATGAGTCTGCTCAGACATTGCGTAAAGAGCGGCAGTATATCTATCAACGTGAACTGCTACTCGATAAGGTCATACAAAGCTCGCCTAATGTGATGTTACTGCTCGATGACCAACAGCGGATTATTTACGCAAATGATGCGGCAAGGCACTTGTTTCATAATGGTTTACATATCGAAGGGATGAGCTTAGAGAGTTTGTTACAAGGGGCCTCTCAGGAACTCGTTAGCGCGCTAAACAATCCGAAAGATGGGTTGTTTTCACTGAGTAGTGACACTGAAAATAGTGATGTTGAGACATGGCACCTATCTCGTGGACAGTTTTTGCTTAACGGTCAGTTTCATCACTTAATACTATTAAAGCAGATGACCCGAGAGCTTAATCGCCAAGAAGTGGCTGTATGGAAAAAAGTGATCCGTATTATCAGTCATGAGTTGAATAATTCGGTTGCTCCCATTGCTTCTATGGTCAACTCTGGCCGTATGATCACCAAAGATCTCAACGACCCTAAGTTAAAGCTGATCTTCGATACCATTGAAGATAGAACCAGCCACCTGAGCCAGTTTATATTTAACTACGCTCGATTTGCTAAATTATCATTACCGAACAAAACATGCGTCGATTGGCACACTTTAACTGAGCAACTTAAGCAGCATTACCAGTTTGAGTTACACGGTGAATTTCCTAAAAGACCCGTTAATGTTGACCTGATCCAGATGGAGCAGGTACTACTAAACCTGCTTAAAAATGCCCATGAGTCGGGTTCTGATATTGATAAGATTATCCTAGAGATCAAAGAGTCGAGCGCATCCGATCCCAATCAAGAGTTATGCATCGAAGTTAAGGATGCTGGCTCGGGGATGTCGGCTGATGTATTAAGGCAAGCATTGCTGCCTTTTTACTCAACCAAGCAGTCTGGCACGGGGTTAGGGCTGCCATTATGTAGAGAAATTATTGAAGCCCATGATGGACGAATAAGCCTACATAATCGTGACGATAAAGGCTTATGTGTGAGCTTGTGGCTACCTAACGCTTAAGCCTTGCACTAAAACGATTAAATTCGAACAAGAATTAAGCTTGCAAGAATAACAGCCCTTAGGCTTTCATCGCATTCCAAAACATTGCAAAGCTTGCCTGCTTATGTGGCCCGTCTTGCCATGCTTGTGGATTATCTAGAAAGTAGCGCGTGGCAGCAATATATTGGCCATGGCAACTCTCTAACATCAAGGGTAGTGGATAATGTGCTAGCACACCTATTTTTTGCCCCTGCTCAATGAGCTCACCCATAAAGCCCAAAATACTGTGCATGGCCTGCAGTCTAACCTCTGATGAAATCGACGGAGACATAGAGTATTGCTGGAAAAACTCTTGTTTTAATGGGTTGTTCATCGCCCAATTTATGGCAACTTGCCACAGGTGCTGAGTATCGGATTTCAAATCACCCGTTTGACTTATTTGTGACTGAATAGCATCGGCAAACTCCTGCTTGATAGACAGGAACAGGTGATTCATTAGCTCCTCTTTTGAAGCAAAATGATGAAATAGGGTGCCAGTGGCAACGCCGGCTTGCTTGGCTATGGAAGCGGTCGACGTTGCATAAACCCCTTGGCTGACAAACAGCGTCAGCGCTGTGTTCAATATGGCTTGTTTCTTGTCGATACGACTCATTAAATGGGTTACCTACTGCAACAGTGAAGAGCAAAGCTTACAAGGTTAAAGCTTGTAAGCTTTATGCTTAATAAACGTAAGTCTATAAAATAAAAGCTTAACGTAAGAAAAATTTCATCAGGATGCGTTGAATAATGCCACCGTAAGGCGGATGCACCAGTTTACCTGTATTGAGGTATTTTCCGCGGCTAAGTACTGTTTTTGCATGGCTTAGGGTTAAGAAGCCTTCTTTACCGTGATAATGCCCCATACCCGATGGGCCGATACCACCAAAAGGTGCATCATCAGCTGCTACGTGAAAAACGGTTTCGTTAATACAGACGCCACCAGAGTGAGTGTTTGCCAGAACCCGTTGCTGGGTGTCTTTATTAAAGCTCATCAGGTACAAGGCCAGTGGGCGAGGGCGCTGATTGATATAAGCGATAGCCTCTTCTAGGTTGTCGTATGGGATCACGGGTAATAGTGGGCCAAAAATCTCTTCTTGTAGCAACAACATATCATCTGAACTGTTTTGGATAAGTTGAGTTGGCACCTTACGCTTATCAGTATTAATGGCTTCATCGTTCGCGCTAATAATCGTAGCGCCTTTGGCTTTAGCATCTTCGAGTACATGCATAATACGCTCGAATTGGCGTTGATTGATCACACTGCCATAATCTTTATTGTCGCTGACTTTGCCGTACATGCGAGTGAACTTATTCTTATAAGCTTGGATAAAACTATCCACCTTGTTACGTGGCACTAGAACATAATCTGGAGCGACACAAATTTGCCCAGCATTCAAACATTTGCCATAGATCATACGTTCAACGGCGATATCCATGTCGATATCATCAGCAACAATAACCGGAGACTTACCACCCAGTTCAAGGGTCACCGGGGTGAGGTTGTCAGCTGCGGCGCGCATCACATGGCGACCAACAGTGGTTGAGCCGGTAAACAGTATGTGGTCGAAGGGTAGTGCTGAAAATTCTGCCGCGACCTCGGCTTCCCCTTCAACACACACCACGTGAGTGTCATCAAAGATACTGCTGAGCATAGTCTTAATGACTTGGTTGGTTTCAGGGGTAAACTCAGACAATTTAATCATCGCGCGGTTACCCGCTGCCAGCGCAGTTATCAGCGGCCCTACAGAGAGCATGATGGGGAAGTTCCATGGCACGATAATACCAACGACCCCTAATGGCTGGTAATGAACTTTGATTTTAGCTGGCGCTAATAATAAACCCGCGTGACGAGAGCTAGGCTTCATCCACTTATTAAGATGTTTTAGGCTGTAATTAATGTTGTTAATACAAGGCATGATGTCAGAGATCATGCTGTCATCTATTGAGCGGTTGCCGTAGTCGCGGTTTAGGGCTTCTACGAGTTGGTCTTGATAGTTAAGTATGGCGGCTTTAAGGCTTTTGAGATGTTCAACTCTGGCGTCATAGCTTGGTGCGGGTTGATTTACATAGCAGCTGCGCTGTTTGATTAGCATCTGTGAGAGTGGTTGAGCAGTCTTATTATCGATATGCAAATTCATTAGCTGAGCTCCAGAGGTGGCTTTAAAGTAACCGACTGATTAGTCGGTCTAATGATAATGAAGTTTTGTTTAAAGAGCAAACATCAGTTTAAATCGTGACCGAGATCAAATTTAATCATCGTGAGAGTTCTAGAATTGAGGTAAGTAAAAGCAAACATTATTCATAAAAAAGGATCATCAAATGAGTCAAGATAGACATGGTGTATCAGTTGGAATTGAACGCAGTGGTAACACGTTTTACATGACGTTTGTTGCTGTTGGTAAGCTAACCCATGAAGATTATGAATACATGGTTCCTATGCTTGAATCTGCGATTGCAGGTGTTGAAGCCCCAGAAATCAATCTGCTAGCAGATATCTCTGAACTGGATGGTTGGGAGTTACGCGCCGCATGGGATGATCTAAAGGTCGGCATTGCTCATGGCAAAGCGTTTAAGAAGATAGCGATTGTCGGTGAGGGGCGCGTCCAGCATTGGATGGCAAAAATTGCGGATTGGTTTACTCCTGGCGATGCTAAGTTCTTTGAGCGTAAAAAAGAGGCGCGTGAGTGGCTTAATGACTAACCTTAATGTGAGGAAATAGTGTTACGTTACGTTTTCGTGATTACATAAAATAATAGTATTAAGTCTTTGCCATAAAGCAGTATTTATCATGGCGATAGCAAGCGAATAATGTTTGGAGGAAATAATTATGCGTAGTCGTCAAATCTTATGTCCAACGGATTTTTCAGACACTGCTTCTCATGCACTAAAGTATGCGATAGAAATGGCGAATCTATATCATGTGGGTCTACGTATCGTGCATGTCATTGAGCAGCCAATGGGGGTTGATAATTATCAAATTCTTACCGTCACGCCTGAAGAGCTCGCACAGAGTATGGAAGACAACGCTGCTGAGAATATGAAACAGTTATTAACCGAGCTCAATAGTGAGCTTTCAGTTGAGTCGGTTATTCGTCACGGTAGCGCCGCTGAGCAGATCCTTAAAGAGGCCGAGGGCTCGGAATCTGGAATGATAGTCATTGCCAGTCATGGCCGCACCGGACTGTCGCATTTTTTACATTCTAACGTTTCAGAAGCTGTGGCTAACCGTGCTCTGTGCCCGGTATTGGTAGTGAAATAGCATGCGATAAGATATCGCGCTAACCGTTAGAAGCATAAGTTGTTAGAAACATAGGTTGTTAGCGCATGCTAGTTGTTTGAAGCTAACAGAAAGTCGCTTTCTGTAAATTGTTCACTGTTGCTCTAATGCAGTGAGCCTTTGATGATTAAAGCAATCAAGCTCGTTAAGGTTTGATTGAGGAGAGGTTATGCGTACCCGACAAATTTTATGTCCGACGGATTTTTCCCTAACGGCATCTCATGCACAACGTTATGCGATTGAGATGGCAAACCTATATGGTGTGAGTTTACGACTGGTACATGTAATGAGTGAGCCTTTTAGTGAACATTATTACGGCATTGCAGTTGAATCAGCAGAGAAGTTAGAAAAGCAGATAGAGGTTGCAGCACGTGAAAATCTTGAGAAGTTACAGCTGCAGATCCAAGCGGAATTAAACCATGGTCTAACCGTGAAAACCGTAATGCGTAAAGGTGATACCTTAGAGGAGCTGCTTGAGGAGGCTGAAGTGGGCGAGGTGGGTATGATCGTTATCGCCAGCCATGGCCGTAAGGGAATTTCGCACTTATTAAGCCCTAATATCGCAGAAGGGTTAGCCAACAAAGCTAAGTGCCCAGTGCTGGTGGTGAAGTAAGCTTAACTTAACAAGCTTCATTTAGCCTCACACTGACTATTTGGGCTCAGATCTGACGATCGAAGCCTATTGGCAAATAAAGCCGCCTCGGGTAATGACCTGAGGCGGCTTTATTGTGCAGCTAAGCTTAAGGCTATGACTAAGCCTATAACTAAGCCTAAGTTTACGCTGGCGTCTAGCGGGCTGCATAAACATGCAGAGCTAAAAGCTTGAACCTGGCTGCTGTAAAAAGGCGATTTCCTCAGCGGTGGATTCACGCTTTAAAATTGCGTTTCTGTGCGGGTAGCGACCAAATTGGTCGATAATTGCTTTATGTTTAATTTCGAAATCTAAATTGCCCTGAGCGGCTTCTCGGCCAAACAACCTTAAGGCAACCTCATGTATGACTGATGATTCGCTGTGCATATAGGGCATAAACAAAAAAGGCACCTGTTTGCCCTTAAGTTCGGAGTCGATTTTAAGTGCTACCGCTTCTTGAGCAAGCACCAGCGCAATAGGATCGGCTGCAAAAGACTGTGGGGTGCCGCGGTAGATGTTGCGAGAGAACTGATCTAAGACGATGATTTCAGCCAATCGTCCCTCAGGTGTGGTGCGCCAATGATATAGCTCTCCTTGCATGGCAGCGGCTAATAAGTCTGCATATCGCTGCTCAATTAAGGCATCAAACTCTAGGTCTTTTATCCACCACTGCTTAGGTTCAATCTCTTCAAACCAGAAATGAATAATCATGTCAGGTGTCATGGAATGAGCTGGTATCTTTGCTGGTACAGGTGTGTTCATGGCTATATCCAATTTCGATGATCGTTATTAATCAGCGCAAGTGATCGCTCTGCAATGTCTCGCGCCACTGTGATTGAAATATAAGGCAGTTTTACTGTACCACTCGCAAGGCCAATTTCAAGGTTTGCTAAACCACTGCGTTTTTGATTTGGCGATTGAGAAATTGCAACATGCTGCACTTTGCTAAGTGCAATGAGTTGCCAACTATGGCCGAGTAAACCTGAGTGAAACCAAAGGTTATTATCTTTAAGTAGATAACCATACTGACGGTACTTAAGATAAATACCAAGGCTGAATAATCCAGCTGCAAGCCATAAAATATCGGTAAAGAGGTTTAAGCCTAAAAAGTAAGTGTTAATAGCGGGGACTAATAATGGTAATAAACCTCGACGCCAAAACCAACCTAAGTGGATCCCTTGATAGCGATTAGGTAGCTGCAGCGAGGTGGCTTCGATGCCGTTAAGCTGTGGTAATAAATTAGCAATATTTTTAACTGACATACTAGGGACAAGCATATTGCTGCTGCCTTGCTTTTCAATTTCATGTCCCTGGACTTGTTTAAAATACACTGTCCATAACTTAAGGAGCCTGCCGACTAGCGGTTGGTAGAATTTAATGACCTGGATGCGCTTAATTGCCAGAGCATCATTTTGTTTAGCAATAATACCACCAGTACGGTGCAAAGTATTGCCGCTACGGCTGAGTTTGTAAGGAAAGTATTTCAGCACAGCTGAAGTAATCGATAGGATCGAAAATAGCAGGTAAAACAGAACTAAAGCGAGACAAGCAAACAAGATTTGTAGCAAAGTATGGCTGGCAATATTGCTGTCATACCAAGCTAAAAACAGCTGAACTTGCTGTAGGTTTTCCATTGACTCCCAGTCAAGTTGGCCAAAAATAGGGCCTAAAATGACCGCTAACCAAATAGCATTATTTTGATAAAACCCAAATAGCAGTAGCTGTTTTAAGCTTTTACGGCTAAGCGTATTAACCTGTTTAGATTTGTGTTGGCTTTGTGATGGGTCGTTAACCTGAGCGATTTCGCTTTGAGGTCCATGGGCATCAT
Source organism: Shewanella sp. 0m-8 (assembly GCF_052977265.1). NCBI lineage: Bacteria > Pseudomonadati > Pseudomonadota > Gammaproteobacteria > Alteromonadales > Shewanellaceae > Shewanella > Shewanella sp. 0m-8. The sequence continues at coordinate 14,104 of NZ_JBRIMB010000035.1, forward strand.
GCTCAGCCATTAACTGTTTTTTAAGGGCGAGGGCATCTTTATAATCAAGGGCTGACAGCTCCGCTTCATTATTTTTAGAGCCTGCGGTTTCAACAATAATGCGGTAGAGCCCTACAGGGCGAAAATATAACGGCTGCTCTAAGCGTACATTTTGGATTTTAGCAAATGGTAGCTCGTCCGCTTTTTTAAAGACAATGCCATGCCTGATGATGAGCTTGTCGACAGTCACTTTAAAGCGAAACTTGAGCCATTGCAGCACACTAAAAATAAAGATGGCACTAATAATCCCTGCAATGGCAATGATAACCCAATGGCTGCTAAAGCCTTTTTGCCACCCGGTATAAACGACAGGGATGATGGCATAACCACTGCTGAGTAATTGCTTTATGGCGAGCAAGGTAAAGCTGATGATTGACCAGGCTGAAAGCGACGACCATTGAGAGAATTTATGTGTCATCGCTATGGCCTTGCTGAGCTGCCATGTTCTTCTCGTATGACTCTTCTTTAGCCGCACTTGTTGTATCAGCGGCCAATAGTGAACTTTTCGTTTGGCTTGCTTGTGCTTGGTCTGGCTCAGGTTGCTGTAATTTAGTCTCTGCTGCGGCCTTTGGGTTCGCTTTAGCGGCCTGGGCTAACAAATGTTGGCGCAGACGTTCAGCGGTTTGCTGCTCTATGCCTGGCAGTTCTATTTCTGCTGAGCCGCTACCAGCACTGAAACATTTAATTGTGGCGAGGTTAAAGTGGCGCTCAAGCGGCCCGTGAGACACGCTAACGTGCTGCAATCTAGAATAGGGTAGCGAGGTGCGTTTAACCCACCAAAAGCCTTGCTGCATAATCAGTTCGTGGTCACAAACAGCATAAGCAAGGGACTTGGCATGTTGATAGCGTAGATAGCTCCCTAGGCTAATGATTAATAATGCTGTGGTGCTAACTCCAAGGATTTTTGTGAGGTAGAAATCACCGGGAATAATAATTATCAATGATGCGGCAACCAGTAATAAGCAGCTAAATATCAGGCTTTCGATATTCACTTGGGTGTAGTGCTTGGCATCGACGGGGTCGAGTGGTACTTGATCGAAGCTTAGCCAGTCACTTTCTGGTATCGGGGTATGGCTATTACGATTGATTGTAATGATAGGCTCTGACGTGGGCGCTTTTGCAGCTATAGGCACTGAGCTAGGATTATCAATATCTTCCAGCGCAATACTCGCCTGCTTCATGTCTGCAAGGTTTGAGGGGTGAGATTGATGTTTTATTGCTGCTTTTTGTTCAGGAGTCACTTCATGCCCTAGTTTACTGTCCGTGTCACTATTCATGTGTCACCGTTAACGTTATCGCTTTTTACCTTTCATCGACTATATCAGCATGGCAGAGGTTGTTGCTACAGCGAGACATATTTAGCAACATATTGTGATTTACTTGCCAGTTCGAGCTGTTTGCGACTTGTTATTTATTGTCAATGACGTACTTTATCGGCAATGCCCTGAATAATAAGAACCTTATGAGTCTCAACTTTACCGCATCTAAGCAGCAAAAGGCTTTGCTACGAAAGCTATATATTGCCTATCTGATCGACAGTGAAAGACATAACTTACTGTCTTTGCATAAGCTCACCGAAATGCCGCGTCGCACATTGCAAGACGCTATTGTTGCTTTGGCTGATCTCGCGATTGAGTGTGAGTTTGTGCAAGAGGGGGATCGCAATAATGCCGGTTTTTACCAAATTAACCATTGGGGCGCCATTAACCGTGAATGGGTGGTGGAGCATTTATCCGAAATCGAAGCTCAACTTAACTAATCTAGCCAGAGGGAGCTTTCTCGCTCCCTAATCTCGTTTTTCTGCCTTTGATTTAACACAAAATTAAGCCTTGCTGATTACACTGCGCGATCCTTTGGCTAGCGTAGCGTTTGCTTGCGTGGTCTAGAGCAGTTTTATTGCCTTTTTAATCCCATTTAAAATAGGAGCACAGCGTGCTTGCGAATGTTTCTGGCTTACAGTCAAAACTCAAAAAAATTGATAACAGTAAGTTTTTTCAAGGCTTCATTATCTTCGTTATCGTGGTTTCTGCTCTGTCGATTGGCGCACATACCTACCACTTACCGAGTTGGATGGAAAGTAGCCTCGTGGTGCTCGATATCGGTATCACGGTGTTTTTTGCTATAGAGCTTATTATTCGCTTTCTTGCCAGTGACGGGCCGAAGCGATTTTTTAGCAATGGCTGGAACCTCTTCGACACCATTATTGTTATCGGAAGCCTTATTCCAGCTGGTGGTTCGGCGATATTGTTAGCGCGCCTATTACGTATTTTCAGGGTGTTGCGTTTAGTCTCGATGATCCCCGAGCTACGAATGCTGGTGAACGCCTTGCTTAAAGCCATCCCCCGAATGGGCTATATCGCTTTGCTCATGTTTGTGATTTTCTATATATACGGCGCTATAGGCAGCATGTTCTTCGCTCACATTAATGATTTCTTGTGGGGAGATGTGTCCGTTGCCATGTTGACGCTATTTAGGATCTCTACCTTCGAATCATGGACATCGATAATGTATGAGACGATGGCGGTGTATCCATTGAGCTGGGTGTACTATTTAAGTTTTATCTTTTTAACGGCGTTTGTATTTTTAAATATGATGGTGGGTGCTGTACTGGATGTCATGACCCAAGAAACCGCGGCGATGCGCGGTGAGCAAGAGCCTCAAGATCCAATGGATAAGCCAGCGAGTGTTGCCGATGTAGCAGAGCTTAAGGGGCAGATTGAGGAGCTAAAGGGGTTATTGTTGAAGAAGGCCAGCTAAACTGAACAGGGTTTAGATAAATTGCACTATTCATATTTTTTCACAATGTTGGTTTTTTAGTTCATATCTACTCTCAAGGTCATTAATAACTTGAGAGTAGGATTTTTACCTAAGCTCAGATTATAAAATCATAAATTAAAAGCTGTGATTAATAGCTTTAAATTAAAACTTAGATCGAAAACAATTGGGATGATGATTATGAAATTTACACATGCGATTATGCTTGGTGGCCTAGCGATGGCGAGTATGGGCTCAGCAGTAGCCGCCGATGACAACGAACTTTTCGGTGGTCAAATTAGCGGTAATGTTAAGTTTGCAACTGACTATGTATTCCGTGGTGAATCCGAAACGATGGATGGCGACGTACCTGTAGTACAGGGGACTTTGGGCTGGGGCAATGATGATGGCTGGTACGCAGGTGCATTTGCGTCAAACATTAAGTTTGCCGATCCAAACCTTGAGATCGTAACTGCGCCATATATCGGTAAAGCGGGTGCCTTCGGAGATAGCGGCTTTACTTATGACGTAATGGTATTTTCATATCTTTATCCTGGTGCTTCCTATTCAAACTATACCGAATTATGGCTGCGTGTTGCTAAGCAATTTGGTCAGGCAAATGTTCAGCTTGAAGTCACACCGACATTAGACGATTGGTTTGGTGTTGATGGTTGGCAGGGTGTTAACTATGCTGTTCACCCAAGCTATGCTTTCAATAATGGCGTTAAGTTATCAGGTTCACTCGGTTACCAAGACCTTGATGGTGAAGGCGCCGAGGGCTGGACTCACTGGAACTTGGGTGTCGAAGCTAACTATGTAGGCTTAACTTTCGACCTTAGATACCATGGTAGTTCAGTTGGTGACTCTCACTTAGTTTATGGTACTCAAACTGAAATCTTCGATGACCGTGTCGTGTTTGGGGTCAGTAAAAGCTTCTAATGACATTGCTATTTTGATGAATTAATCACTACTCGCTAAAAGCCAACTTAAATTAAGTTGGCTTTTTTGTGTCTTATTTGTCGCTATAACTTGTGGCTATCTGTGACTTCCCACCTCAACGGCTCGCTTTACGTGTTAACTTGTGTATATTATGTGCCGCGTTTAAGCAGACACTTTTTATAGATAAAAGCGGTTTAGGGTTGAGGTGATATATGGGTTACCGAGTACTAGTTGTCGATGATGAAGCTGTCATTAGAGCTAGATTAAAAGGTTATTTTGAGAAAGAGGGCTATGAAGTGCTCGAAGCTCAAGATGGAGACCAGATGTGGCGTGAGTTTGAACGCCAACATATCGACTTGGTTATGCTTGATATTAATTTGCCCGGTGTTGATGGATTGAGCCTTGCGCGTGAGTTGCGTAGCAAGAGTCATGTGGGGATCATTCTGGTTACTGGGCGTGATGAAACCATAGACAAAATTGTTGGCCTAGAGATGGGCGCAGATGACTACGTCACCAAACCTTTCGAGCTAAGAGAACTGTTAGTTAGGGTAAAGAACTTACTCTGGCGCATGTCACTGGTGGCAAAGGCGGTTGTAGATAGTGCAGAGCAAGATGATCCCAATGACAATATCATTGCCTTTAATGATTATGTGTTAGAGCTTAATAGCCGGCAATTGACCCATAACGGTGAGCAAATTAAGTTAACTAAAGCCGAGTTTGAACTGTTAACCGCCTTTTCATTGCACCCGCAGCAAGTGTTATCCCGTGAGCGTTTAATGCTACAAACTAGCCACAGAGATCAAGACGTTAACGACAGAACCATAGATGTGATCATTCGTCGACTGCGTAATAAGCTATCAGCTGAGCTCTTTGTCACCATCCACGGTGAAGGCTACTTATTTGCCGCGAAAGTGAAGGATTAATACCTAATTAGGCATTTTGTTATTTAAAGGTTTTGTCCTGGAACCGCCATTAATGGTGAACTTTCGGCTTACACTGGTTTTAGGGCAGAAGCGGAGCTAAAGGTCAACGCTAGACGGTATTTCAGCGCTAATATCGTGACGTTTAGCCCTACCTTTTTATAGAACTACGCGGCAGCTATCTCAGCCTTATATAGCTGTTTTGTACTAGACAGTCGACTAAGCGCTCTGCTTTTACATGCTTAAATTTAAGCGGTGATGCGAGTTTGCCAAAAAGCGGAATACCTTCGCCGAGTAATATCGGGATCGTGGTGATGATGAGCTCATCAATCAAGTCCTCCTGTAAGAAGCTTTGAATGGTCTTGCCGCCGTCGATATACAGGTTGTTATAGCCTTGAGCCTTAACTTGCTTTAGCACCTCGTTAAGAGGGCCATTCACTAAGAATACCTTCCCCTCTAATGCATCGGGTAATGCTGTTAATGTATGACTTAATACAAAAACGGGCTTAGTATAGGGCCAGTCTATGCCAAAGCTGAGCACGATCTCTAATGTATTTCGTCCCATTATCAGTGCATCAACTCCGGTCATAAAGTCGCTGAAACCCAAGTCTGAACCATCGGGATTGGGGATATCATGTAACCAGTCAATTTTGTTATTTCTGTCAGCAATAAAGCCATCAAGACTGGTTGCGATATAAACGATATTAGTCATATAAACTTCTCAATTAAGCATCTCATTTAAAATTCGCCGTAGTCCATAGTCCATAGTCCATAGTCTTGCAGGTATCAACTCCATACGCCCATGATAATCTCAAGCTTATAAAGTCGTTGTTCTATTAGGCTCAATATTCAATGTTTACTCGGTAAATCGGGTAATAGTCCGCTGGAGGTAAACTGGTCTCGAGCACATTTTTGCTAATATGGCCTGGGTAAAGAGTGTGGATTTTGGGGCCGATATCACCGAAGGGTTTAGCCCCTTCAAGTTCTCGTACTGTAATGTCGATAGCCAACTTTCCTTGCAGAACCACCTGATCGTCGTTACTAAACTCCACTTTATCACGATAAATTCCGCGCAATATCGCTGGGGATAAATAGCTGCTGATAAGCTTTACTTTATCGGTTAGCTGATACTGACGCAGCATGCTAACCCCCGCCTCTATGGCTACAGCACTACCTAAAATATAATCTGGAGTTTGCTTACTGAGTAGGGACTCTAATTCATCACGGTACAGGTTGCGATTATTGTCGGCGTGGTGAATAGCGCTAATGCTAACTAAGCTGCCTTTTAACGCTGCAGATAGGCCTTGCTCAACAAGGTCGCTGCCACCTAATTTATCTGGGCCAGTTAACAAGGCAAGGTTGGCAGGCTTGTGGGCCTGTTGTTTAATATAGTGACCAGCAATATAGCCCATCTGATACCAGTTAACACCGATGCGAGTATTGATTTTTTCGTGAGCCAGCCGATTAACCAGCGCGATAACGGGTTTATTAATTGGGGCCTGGTAAAGGTCTAAAATATCGGGGCGAACACCACCGAGCAAAATCGCGTCAAAGTTGTGTTTCATACAGTTATCGAGCTGGCTTAACTGCTTGTCTACGCCGTAATAACCACCGGCTTCGAATAGCGCCAGTTCGAGATTTAATTGCTTTGCTTGTTGCACTAATCCGTAGTTAATTCCGGTCCAGTAGGTGTCTTTTAGGTGAGGTACGAGCGCACAAATTCGCCATATTTTTTTAGATGAGGTGAGCGGTATGAGTTCGATTGCAGTCCTTTGCTGCTGTATGCTCTCAAAGGGCGTTCTTTGCTCTAATAACCAAGGTGAGGCTGTTTCTGCGGCGGTTAAAAGCGGGCTTAACAAACATAAGCCAACAAAGGGTAACAAACGCTGCAGCAGAATTTTTACCATGGTTAACATCCCTATGAATCGACTGAATAAGCGATTAATATTGTACCAGCTTAACAGATAACAGTGAGTGTATTGTTTTTGCCAAAATCACCTTTGCCTAAATTATCCCTATCAACAAAAAGCCTAACAGGTCGCCTTATGCTGGCTTTTGGTTTGCTAGCCTTATTATTGCTGCTGCTGGTTAGCCTAGGGAGTATTAGTCTGCGTTGGGTTCAAGAGGCAGATAAATATTTATATAACCGCGCGTTACCTGCATCAGAAGCGGCCAGTGAGTTGGCTCTTTCGAGTAATGCCTTAGCTGAAAATGCAAAACAATTAGGCCAGACACAAGATGAGTCTCAGCGTCAGTTTGTGGGGCGTAAGTTGTCAATTGAAAGCGCGACCATGGTTGGTGCAATTCAGATCCTCAAGGCGCTAGAGGTGAATTTCGACTTAAGTCTTGAGCAAAGCGCATCGGATATTATTGTCGACATTTCAAAGCTGGGTGAGCAGGTTGGCCAACGTATTGAGGTAGCTTACAATTTAAAAATGCAGGGCAAAGAGTTAGTCAATGCGGCCAATAAAAGTACCGAGTTACTCTTGGCGGAGCTCGCTATTGTTGATTCGGGTATTTTGTCTAAGCTGAGCCTAGCTTACCCCGAGGCGGTAGGCGCTGAAAAAACTGCGCAGTTACTCGATACATTGATTGAGCAAGATTTAGATACTCAAGAACGCCTCAATCGCGCGTTAAAAATAGTGCATAACATTGCGCTTATGGGGCAGATGTTCCAGTCTCCAGAACTGGAGTCCGGTATTTATAGTCTGCTGGGTAACATGAGCAGTCGTACCACTCCTGTGGTGCGCGACCTCTCTTTTCAAAATCGTGTACCTTTGCAGCTCCCGGCTAAACCTCTTGCCAGCAGAGGGAAAGCAGTGGCTGGCACATTTGGTGATGTTGAGAAAAGATACCTTTCTTCTCTGACAAGTCTAACGGCCATTATTCGTGACCCTAATCGCGCCAAAGCCTTATCTAAGCAATTTTCTCTACTGCAAAAGTTACCGCAAAGTATGATATTGCAACAGGAATACACCCAATACAATCGAGCGCAAGAGCTGCAACTACAACAGATAACCGACAAACTGGATGTACTCAATAAGGTGGTGGCGAATGCCATGCAGCAGCAACGTTTAGAAGCTGAGAATGCCAGAAATGCCTATCTCAAGCAGCTAAGTTGGTCAAAATTGGGCCTGTGGGTGACAGGGCTATTGATGTTTTTGGTGATCTTTTTTGTGGTCTACAGAGTTATTTATAAAGGCATTGCACTTAAGCTTGATGCGGCGACTAAGGCGTTGGCCCAGCTGAGCCTTGGCAATACAGCAGTAACCATTGATACCCAAGGTGATGATGAACTCGCCGCGATGGCGAGTGCTATTAAAGCGTTTAAACAGAAAACTGACCATAACCAAAAATTACAGGCTGAATTACGTGATATCGCTGCCGAATTGTTTGAACATAAACAAGCGTTGGAAGCTAAGGTTGAGGCGAGAACACTTGAGCTTGCGGAAGCGAATATTCAGCTAGATAAAGAATCCAAAGGTCATGTGTTAGCCCGTGATATGGCTGAGCAAGCTAATCAGGCTAAGTCGCTGTTTTTGGCGACGATGAGTCATGAGATCCGTACGCCGCTTAATGGTCTACTGGGTACCTTAACCTTGCTTGGGCATTCTAACTTGCCAGCTGCTCAGCAACAGATGTTAGCACTCTCTCAATATAGCGGTACCTTGCTGCAAACCGTGTTGAACGACATTTTAGACTTCTCTCGCTTAGAGCAGAGAAAACTCGCTAATGAACCGCGCGCGGTCGATATTAACGAGTTACTCGAGCAAGTGGTGGCAATTATGCTTGCCGGTGCCGGACTTGCTGGATTAACGCTGCGCTCCAATCATGCAGGCTTACCTCAATGGGTTTATATCGATGGGCCCAAACTCAGGCAGGTATTGCTTAATTTATTAGGCAACGCGATTAAGTTTACTCCTCGAGGCATGGTTGAGCTCACGGTTGAAGCTAAAGACAGTCAACTGCTGTTTACCGTGCAAGATACTGGTGTTGGTATTGATGCTAAAGCGATGAAAAAGCTTTTTAAAGCATACAGTAATGAGTCGAGTAAAGGCCGGGACCGTGGTACAGGTTTAGGCTTAGCTATTTGTAAGCAGCTTGTGGAATTAATGAATACCGGTGCAGAGACTGAAAATCATGGCGTCTGGGTAAAGAGTGAGCTGGGTAAAGGCAGTACCTTTGGTTTTTCACTCCCATTAATGCGTTGTGATAGACCCGATATTGAACTGCAAGCTACGGCTGTGCATGTTGAATCCAAACATATCTTAGTGATTGAAGATAATAAAATTAACGCCATGGTAGCTCAAGGCTTCTTAGCCCATTTGGGGCATACATCAGTATTAGCCCAAAGCTGCGAAGCGGCGCGGAAAATTTACCATCAACAAAGCGCAGAGCAGTTTGACGCCATCATGCTCGACATTCAACTTGGCGACGGTTCTGGGGTCGCATTATTGGCAGAGCTGCAGCAGGTGAATAAGCAGGCTCAGCATCAGATAGAAATTGCCGCATTTACCGCGCAGGTGCAAGCTGATGATATAGATAACTACCATGAAAAAGGCTTTAACCTAGTCTTGATGAAACCCTTAGACATGCAAGCCTTATCAAACTGGTTGGGGGAGGCAGAGCCCTCAGCAGGTAAAGAGCCTTCAGCAAGTATAGAGCCATCAGCAAGTATAGAGCCATCAGCGGGTAAAAAGCCTTCAGCGAATATAGAGCCCTCTGGGGGCAAACACCCTTCACCTTTTCAATTGCTCGATGAAGTCCAGTTAACTCAAGACTTAACTTACCTCGGCCTAGAAACTGTAATAGAGCTAGCAACGCTTTATCAAGACACCAGTCAGGTGCATTTTGACAATTTATTCAAGGATGATTCACTCAATAACAGGTTACTCAAAGACGGTGTCGATATTGGTCATATATTACATGCCCTAAAAGGGAGTAGTGCCAATATGGGCTTAGGTGAGTTATCAAAGCAGTGCAAGGCACTTGAAAAGTCCGGCTTAACTCTAAGCGAGTATCAAGCCAGCGAGCTTGAAATGCTCAAAGTATTATGGCAAGCATCAATCGCCCAATTACAGGCTTGGATAGAGCAGCAAAAATCTGAGCGTAACGGTTTGTAAAAGTGCAATCAATTAAGGTTCGCTGCTCGATTAGCAGATGATTAACAGACATAAAAAAGCGTGAGAGAACTTAAGTTCACTCACGCTTTTTATGGACGGTTTTTAATAGACGCTTGGTAATAGCTTTGGGGTTAGCTTAATTCAGATGCTAACCATTCGGCATCAGACTTAACCCAAGAATAGGTGAGTCTTGCCAAAGCTTGATAGAAGTTACCATGATCAACTTCGGTGACTTTAGCCACAAAGTTATTTAGCCAATTAGCTAAGTTGTCTTGAATAAAGCTGAGCTGAGCAGCGTCATCACTATGGGTACAAAGGTGAGCGACATAAGCCAAGATCACCGCAAGGTGATCGGCAGGCTCTGGAAACTCGCTTTGTACTTGTAGCTGACTCTGCTTCAAAAACTCACTCATCTGCTGATGCTGCTCACCAAAGAGCAGTGGCTCATCGCCTTTTCTTGCTGGCTTGTTGTCTAAATACAAGCTTGCGTAGGGCGATGCACTGAATTTAGTGCCAACTAAGAACAAGCCACAATAATCAGCAGCAAGTTCTAGTAGTGCCTTATCGGTGTTAAGCGTAGCAAGCTCTGCAACCAAGGTATTTACATCGGCTTTAAAGGCGCTTTCACTGCTCAGTTGTGCCCAGAAAATCTGCGCTTGCTCACTGGTTAAATCATGCAGTGTTTTATGATCAATTTCTTTCGCAAACAATGACGAAAGTAACTGATAAATAGTGCTTCGAACCTGATTAACTGGGTTAACCTCTATTGACTCTGCGTTTACAGCATCTGTACTCATAGTGCTATCTCAACCGGACCACTGAATGAACTGACTGCAGGTACTTTACCTTGATACTTTTCGTAGTCAACAAGGCAAGTATAAGCAGAACAAGCCTGTGCAAGCTTAGAGGTACCGATATCTAGTGTTAGGGTATTTGGATCGCCATAACTGTCTAGCGCGCCAATTTCTGCACCACCTTCTTTGCTACCATCTTTGCCAACCGGCCCATACCAAGCACCCTCTTGAATACGGATAACGCCTTCAGGGAACTTATCCGATACTACGGCACCGGCAATAAGCTGACCACGGTCGTTAAATACACGTACAATATCGCCAGATTTAATGCCGCGTTTCTTGGCATCTTCTGGGTTTAAGTATACTGGCTCACGCCCTTTAACTGTGTAGGTTTCACGGAACTCGGTTGATTCACACATTTGTGAATGCAAGCGTTTGTCAGGATGACAAGACTGCAACCAAATTGGGTGCTTCTTAGAACCTGGACCGCCATGACTACGTTCAACCTTTTCCATCCAAGTTGGGTGGCCTGGGCAGTCATCATATTTGTAATTAGCTATTTTACGGCTGTAGATCTCAATCAGGCCAGAAGGGGTACCTAATGGATTGATCTCTGGGTCGTCTCTAAATGCCTGATGGCGAACCCAAGGTTTACCTTCACCAAAGTTTACATAGCCAGCTTGCCAGAACTCTTCAAATGATGGCATTTCAAACTTGCCTTTATTCGCCGCTTTACAATCGTTGTATAGCATCTCTAGCCACTGATGCTCAGTCATGCCGCGAGTGTACTCTTGTGCTTTACCTTCGCCTAACAGTGCTGCAAATCGAGTGAATATTTCAAAATCTGACAGACTCTCGTATAGCGGCTCGACCATTTTCTGCATGGCAAGCAAGCCACGGTTAGCATAAGATCCGTAGACGTCGAGATCGTTACGTTCGAACGTGGTACAGGCTGGCAGCACGATATCAGAGAAACGACAAGCTGCAGTCCAGTTCATATCGATAGACACAATACACTCAAGCTTGAAGAAGGCTTCCTTCATGCGGTTACGGTCTTGGTGGTGGTTCCATGGGTTGTTACCAGAGAACACCATCATCTTAATGTCTGGGTAGGTGACCTTAGAGCCGTTTGCATCGATGGTTTTACCTGGTTCAAGAATTGAGTCAATCCAACGGGCAACAGGAATAACACTACTTGCACCTTTAAAGTCTGTGCTATCAAAAAGTTGCTTTTGGCCATCGTCAAGGTTACGTGGAAACGCACCTGGCGCCGCGGCACCTGAAGATGGAATACCAATACCTGAGTAATGGTGGCCATAGCTAATACCGCCGCCAGGCAAACCAATTTGGCCTATCATGGTCGCAAGTACCGCAGACATCCAGTATGGCTGCTCACCATGCTGCTGACGCTGTACACACCAACCCATCAAAATTTGAGTGCGGGCCTTGGTCATGACTTTTGCAAGATCACGGATAATCTCTGGAGAAACACCACAAATTTTTGATGCCCATTCAGGTGTTTTTTCAACACCATCAGTTTGGCCCTTTAGATAAGGTAAAAACTTGTCAAAGCCTAAGCTATAGCCTTCGATAAACTCATTATCGTGTAGGTTTTTTTCTACCATTTCATGGGCAATAGCCAGCATGAATGGCACGTCGGTTTGTGGGTTTATGTATAAATGCTCACAACCTAGGTATTTCTGTGTTTTGGAAACAACAGGGTCGATACTGATAACACGGATCTCGCCTTTAGCAACCTTCTCTTTTAACTGAGCAAGGTAGGCATATGATTCATGGGTTTCAGCATTCCAGCCAACCTGTAGGTTTTTGTATGGATCATTTGACCATAAAATAATCGTTTTAGAGTGTTCAAGGATCAGTGACCAAGAGGTACCTTGTGCATACACTTCGGTAGAGCCTAAGACGTAAGGCAAAATAGTTTGCCCTGCACCTGTTGAGTAGTCACCGACTTTTTTAACAAAATTACCGTGCATGGCGACTGCGCGCTGCATGTGGCTAGTACATGAGTGCAGCTGACCGGTTGCACGCCAACCTGTTTGTCCAGCGTGCAGTCCTGATGGACCATATTTTGTTTGAATAAGATCGAGTGAGTCTTTAAACAAGCCAAGTGCTTTGTCCCAGGTCACACGAACAAAGCGGAAGTCACCACGTTGTTTAGTGTCGCTTTGGTGACCTTTTAATAAAAAGTCTAAGCGAACCATTGGGTAGCGAATACGTGATTCGTTATAAACTAACCCTTTAATGCCGTTGATCATATCCGTTGGATACATATCGGTATCGAAAGGAATAACCTCAGAGATCACGCCATTTTTACGCTTCATCTTGAACGCACCCATGTGCGAACCTGTTGTAAGCCAGCCGTCACTTGCATCGGCACCTGATGCTGCTAACGCATTGAGAGGTGCAAGTACTGATGATCCGCTAAGTACGACATAAGATGTTCCTACTAAGCCTTTTAGAAAGTCTCTTCTGTTCATTGCATTATGTCCTATTAGTGAGCCGACTTATCGAAAGTTGATGAATGCTCTTGTAAATACTTCTGCACCAAAGCTTGCGTATCTTGATCCATGTTGACGAATGCGATCATGCCTTGGAACATGCCTGGCCAAGTATTTGCGTCAAAGTGGGCAGGTGCTGGTTGAGTGTGACATACACTACAGCTGGTATCGTATGTGCTACGAGCGTAATCCCATAGTGGCTGTAGATCAGATAATAAGTAGTCAGTATCTGTCCAAATGTCAGCTTCTACACGTTGCCAAATTAGGCCCGTCATAGGATCTTCTTTCTCTTCGAATGTCTTAATCACACCTTCTTCTAGCGCAGCATCTTTAGTGAGCTGAGCTGAAAGGATATTTAAGCCAAAGTCGTAATAGATCACGCGGCCAGCACCGATTTTCTTTCTCCAGCCGTCAATACCAATCTTGGCGCGAGTACCCACAACTTCAAGCACTTTGACCTTAGTTGCGATATTTAGCGTACCCGCTTCAACGTCAGTTTTATCGTTGAAGAATAGTGGCTTGGTTAGCGCAGTGAAGTAGCTTTGTCCTACTTGAAGACCGCTAATGCCACGACCGACTTCAGCAATCAATTCAGGTGCACGAGCTGTACCCATGTCAGGTAGCGTATGTGCAATACCCTTATGGCAGTCAACACAACTTTGGTCTGTCTCAGCAGCGCGCTTCATTTGCTTAACTGCAAGCTTAGACATGGTGTCCCACTTCATTGAATCGTAGTTATGACAGTTTTTACAGGCTGCAGACTTGTCACGGTCAAATCGTTTCCATTCGCGGCTCGCCATTTCGAGGCGTTTCGCATTGTACTTTTCAGGCGTATTGACCGTATTGAATAACCAGCCGTATACATCGTGAGAGGCTTCTAACTTACGGGCAATTTTACGGCCATAGTTATGTGGTACGTGGCAGTCTGGGCAGGTCGCACGCACGCCAGAATTGTTAGAAAAGTGCACCGTTTTTTTCAGTTCTTGGTATGGCATGCTTTCCATACTGTGGCAGCTGATACAAAAAGCTTCTGTGTTAGTTGCTTCAAGTGCAGTATTAAAGCCTCCCCAGAAGATAATACCCATTAGGAAAGCTGAAATACTTACAGTGCCTAAAGTCAGATATTTAGCCGGTTTAGTTAGTGTGCGCCAGATGTTAAGTAACCATCTCATAACGGCATCCTCTTAATAGAATTTAAAATAAGTTGTTGAAATTAGTGAGATGGAACGCCTGTAAGTGTCAAGGTTAGCCAGACAATTAAGCCGTATACGCTAACCAAGGTAACGCTTAGCGCAGGGAATAAAATAAAGATGATAAAGCCTAATGCTTTTAGCTCATCTTTTTTGCTACTAACTTGTTCTTTTGGGGGGCATTGCTCAGTCATGACCGTGTGCTCCAGCTAATCCATATATTTTGATAGGCTAAGTATAGATAGATATTGTGAATAGTGATGGAGAGATCAATGAATGAGATAAGACAACTTATGACAAATTATGAACAGATCTCCACCTAACTTTAAAATCAGAATCTAGAAATAAATCAAATGCTAAACAATATGGCGCTAAATGAGAATTGCACTAATGGCTAGTATTAGTGCAATTTCTGAAAGGAAGTGGCAGATAAGGTAAAGATGTGACTTATTGAGTGAGGATTATGTAGATAATAAAGCCAATCCAACTCAATGTGAGCAGTCCCCAAGGCAGGTACGGACTTGCTGCGCGATCTTCAATGTTACTGTGGTCATGATCTTGCTCACTGGCTTCACGCGCTTTACTTCTTAAGTCTTGTTTACGGGCTTTATCGCGCTCTCTTGCCTTACCCTTTTGCAATTTTTTATATTCGGCGATGCCTTTTTCAATCCCCTGGGCGATGAGTTTGGTTTGATCTTTGCTTTGCCCTGGCTTTTGAGTCGCTTTAGCCATTTTCATCGCTTCAGTTTTGCTTTCGGTTGAAATTGACGGTTTTGACATCGGTGCTTTTGATACCGGTGCTTTTGAGTTAGTACGCTTTGGGGTTGCTGTTGCCATAGATAAATGAATGCCTAGCTAAGAATACGCGCACTATATCAGCTCTATGGCTAGATGTGCAGTGCGCTATGTTTGATAACTTGTAGTCGCCAAGAGTGATTGCTGAAATGAATGATTACCAGTTCAAATTAGCTAAAGGAGTTGAACACAAACTTTGTGGCAAAGGTTTGTGTCAAGTCATCCTCGTTGAGCCCAAAGGTGTGATTAACACGGAGAGGCGAGTGGTTTAACCGCAGATAATGATATTTTGGTATAATTCGCTTAACTTAATTTATCTTAACTCTGTTAGGAATAAGGTTAATTTATTAAAGCCTGCTTAACTTACGAGCGGGTAAATTAGCAAGGAATTGAACGACTGCGGATGATAAAGGCTCTAGTGTGATCGTAGATAAAGTTATACGTAAAGGCATAAATGGTAATAAATACCGTCACACTTAAGTCCATAATAAACGCCTCAACAATGCCGATGTTTAATATGTATGCCATTACGGGCACAGTAAAAAACAGTAGGCCGACTTCAAACAAGCTGACATGAATAACGCGCACCTTCAATGGGCGCTTTTCTTTGTTGCCAGTGACAACCCGATCAAAACCCCAGTTAAATATAAAGTTCCAGATCATGGCGATAGTGGCAACACCTATCATCATTCCTGATAGTGACTTAACATCAAAATCGGTAAATATCGCTAAGCCGATAATTGAAAAACTGACGGCAAGTACTTCAAATAATACCGAATGAAACACGCGCTCTAAAATACTCATGACTAACCCAATAATTACATCTATAGTTGAATCGGCGATTATTACAGGAATGACGAATAGTCAAAGTTAACAGCTATCACGATTGGTGATAGTCTGTGGCTGGGGCAAGCCATTGGTGATGAGTATGTATAGTTTTGAACAGTTAAAGATTTTCGTCACCGTGTGTGAAACGGGATCGTTTTCGGCTGCGGCGCGTAAATTAAAGCGCGCGCAATCGGGGGTGAGTCAAGCGGTTGCCAACCTTGAGATTGCCATCAATCAAGAGCTGTTTAGTCGAGATAAGAATACCCCAAACTTAACGGATAACGGCAAAGCGTTACTGCCTATCGCTTATTCGATATTGCACCAACAGCAGTATTTTGAGCAAAAAATTGCGTCGTTAGCCAAAGAAGATGAGCATGAACTGGTGATAGCCGTTGATGAGAGCTTAATCAATGATGAGTTTTTAGCCATACTAGCGCCATTGGCAGATAAATATCCTATCACTCATTTTGAGATTATCACCGCAGCCACCTTTGATGTTGAACAACAAGTGCGCAGCGGGAAAGCGCAACTGGGGATTATCTATGCTGACGGTGAACTTAAGGTTGATATGGATTTTTTTGTGCTAGGCCAAGCGCGGTTTCTAACCATAGCATCTCCCCATCATGATTTGGCAAGGCTGCCGATTGTGCAAGATTCAGATCTTAAAGCGCAGCGTCAATGCGTGCATCGCAGCGCTAAGCAACAAGAGCTTTGGTTTAGCTATGCGATTAGCTCAATGGTGTGGTACGCCAATACCCACCAAACATTGGTGAAGCTGGTTGCACAAGGTGTTGGTTGGGCTGTGGTGCCAGAGCTGTTAGTCAGCGAGCATATAAAGCGCGGCGAAATAGTTGCGCTACCGGTTGCTCATGAATATAACGGCTGGCTAACAACTGTGGGGTGTTTGGTGTCTCGTAGCCATAGTTCAGGCCCCATTTTAGCCAGTTTGACTGGCTTATTGCAGCAGTACTTTTTTAATAATGAGCATTGGAAGCTGCGTCAATAGTCTACCACTTAGCCACTAGTAAATTAATGACTTAACGTTCTGCTATTGTTAGCGCGTCGAGGTTACGTCTCTCTCTATCCATCACCGATAACTCATGTTGCATAAGTTGTTGTAACTTACTCTCAGAGACAGGCGTTTTTGCGGCTACATAGTTAACGCTAAAGTTGGGGAGTAAGCTATTAAAAATAAGCTTGGCGCGGGGGAGGTGAAACTCAGAGGTGACCAAACACAGCTCGGTAAAGCCATATTTAGCAACAATTGGCATTGAGAATGTGGCATCTTCAAAGGTGAAGCGGCTTAGCACGATATCGGTAAAGGCCGTTTGGGGGACGCCGTGTTTGATTAAGTAGCGTTGGCAATATAGGGCATGGGGCGTCGTGGTTTGATTAAAGTGTTCACCAAATCCGCCTGTGAGTAACAGTCTACTATCCGGTCGCAGTTGATACGCCTCTAGTGCGCTTGGCAACGAGAGACGGCAATCTCTGACAAGTTACCTTGATTATCATTCGGCGAGCCTAAAACGATGATGACGCGATTCATTATTACGCACGTCTTTGATGAGGTTATCTTTGTCTTACAAAACTGCTTAGTACAAAGCAGTTTTGCATTAGGTCATCAATCCAGCATCCAGCTTTAACAGGCTTAACCTTAGGCGTGATGCTGATTAGCGAAACAACAATATACCAGCAAGCCATTATTACGCTCGTCTTTGATGAGGTTATCTTTGTCTTACGAAACTGTTTTGCACTAGGCAATCGATTAAACGCTCGGCTTTAACATGCTTAAATTTAAGTGGCGATGCGAGTTCGCCAAATAGCGGAACACCGCCGCCAAGTAGCACTGGAATGGTGGTGATAATCAGCTCATCAATTAAGTCTTCTTGTAAGAAGCCTTGAATGGTCTTACCGCCATCGATATAGAGATTGCTGTAGCCTTGAACATTTAGCTGATTCACGACGTGTTTGAGTGGGCCATTAACTAAAAAAACCTTACCTACCAACGCTTCTGGTAATTCAGTTAGCGTATTGCTGAGAACAAAAACAGGTTTAGAGTAAGGCCAGTCAATGCCAAAACTGAGCACGATTTCTAAAGTATTACGCCCCATTACCAGTGCATCAATGCGGGCCATAAAGTCACTAAAACCAAGATCTGAACCATCTGGATTAGGGATGTCGTGTAGCCAATCGACCTTACTGTCTTTGTCGGCAATAAAACCATCAAGGCTAGTCGCGATATAAACAATATTTGCCATAGTAAACTCTAAGTAAGGGCCAGCTGTTAATGTTTGGCTATTAACGGCGGCTGTTAACTGTATTGGGGAGATGTAGAGTGTACTTGAAGTGTTTTAAAAAGCGAATCATAGGACTCGTCAAAGTATTCTGATACAAATAAACATTGCCCGCCACTACGCGGGTTTTGTTATTCTGCTGTTGTTTTCATTTTAACTTTACTTAAAGTTAGGGATATATTTTTGAATCAAAAAGCTTCTTCAGCAGCCAAAGATGAGTCTCAATCATCGGCATCTATGGCCGGCAGCGTTCAATCACATGTTAGTCAGCGTGCGGTATTACCTTGGATTGGCGCTTTTCTAAAACCTTATCGCGCTAAAGTGATCACCGCGATTATCTTTTTGTTTATCGGCTCGCTCGCTTGGCTATCGCTGGGGCAAGGTGTGCGCCTTATGGTCGATGAAGGCTTTTTAAAAGATAACGGATCGCGCTTAAACGAGATCATTTTGTTGGTCATTGGCATTACAGCGCTCAGTAGTAGTGCCATTTTTTGTCGTTTCTATTTAATGACCTGGCTTGGCGAGCGTGTTAGCGCCGACATTCGTTTAAAAGTATATGACCATCTATTAAAACTCTCTCCGGGTTTTTACGCCAAACTCCGAACCGGTGAGGTGATCTCGCGATTTACTGCTGACTCAACACTATTGCAATCTGTCGTTGGTTCAAGCCTATCAATGGCGTTAAGAGCTAGTGTAACTGTGATTGGCGGTATCGTTATGATGGCAATCACCAGCTTCAAAATGACAGGTTTGGTATTGTTGGCTGTCCCTTTAGTGTTAGGGCCTATCTTCTTTTTTGGCCGAAAAGTGCGTGATTTATCGCGTAAAAGCCAAGACAAAGTGGGTGATTTAGGCGCCTATGTGGATGAAACTTTGCATGAGATCCACACGGTGCAGGCATATTCTCATGAAGATCAAGATAGAGCGCTGTTTACTCATCGTGTAGAAGCGGTGATGGATGCAGCAAAAGGGCGAATAAAATACCGCTCAATACTTATCTCGTTGGTGATGTTCTTAAGTATTCTCGCCATCGCGTTGGTAACTTGGGTCGGTGCCCACGATGTCATGAGTGGTGCAATTAGTGCGGGTGAGTTATCGGCCTTTATGTTTTATGCCGTGATGGTGGCAGGTTCAGTCGCAACCATTAGTGAAGTCATCGGCGAAATTCAACGTGCTGCAGGGGCCACCGAGCGTTTAATCGAGCTGATTGAAACCCCAATCGATATTCCGGTTATCACTGAGCCTCTGGAGCTGCCAACACCTGTTCGTGGCGAGCTTGAGCTCAAGCAGGTACGTTTTGCCTACAATAGTATGAGACTGGGTAGCACTGAGTTAGATGAAGAGGGCTTTGAAAGCGAGGTGATCCGCGGCTTGAATATTCATATCAAGCCTGGTGAGCGGGTTGCATTAGTCGGCGCTAGTGGTGCAGGTAAGAGTACCCTATTCGAACTGCTGCAGCGTTTTTATGTGTTAAATAGCGGCTCAATCGAATTAGATGGTGTCGATATCGCCAAGCTCACACCACAAACATTACGTCAGCAATATGCCTTAGTACCGCAAGAGTCGGTGATCTTTGCCACTAGTGTGCTTGAAAACGTGCGCTATGGCCGACTGGAGGCGAGTGAGGAAGAGGTGAGGCAAGCCTGTATTGCCGCAAGAGCCGATGAGTTTATTAGCGATTTTAGCGACGGTTATCAGACTTATCTTGGCGAGCGCGGCGTGCGCTTATCGGGCGGACAAAAGCAACGCATTGCAATTGCGAGGGCGATACTTGCCGACAGACCTATTCTGTTATTGGACGAAGCCACCAGTGCTCTCGATGCTGTCAGCGAGCAAAAGGTGAAGTTAGCACTCGATAGCTTGATGGTGGGCAAGACCACTTTGATCATCGCCCACCGTTTAGCGACGGTAATTAATGCGGATCGTATTTTAGTGTTAGATAAAGGCGTTGTTGTGGCAAGCGGCACGCATCAACAGTTGATGCAAAGCAGTGATCTTTATAGTGAGTTTGCGAGCCTGCAGCTACTGACTGACGATAGCCCGGCATAAGGCTATATCGCGAGGTGAGAAAGCTGGGCTGCCAATATGGAGCGGGCAAAAAAACACATTGGTAAATGAGTGGCTAGATAGAGTTGCTAAATAGAGTAGTGAAAAGAGTGAACTTAATATTGTTGTTAATCGTATGGATTACAAGGTTAATTTAAATTTTTAAGGGGAGTGGTATGCGCTTAGGGCTAATGTTGATATCGATACTGTTTTTATCCGCTTGTACTAGCTTGCCCAGTGGCATTGAGCCGGTTAAGCAATTTGAGTTGCCACGTTATTTGGGCACTTGGTATGAGATTGCACGGCTTGATCACAGCTTTGAGCGCGGCTTAAATCAGGTTACCGCCACCTATGAAATGAAAGATGATGGTGGAGTCAAAGTGATTAACCGTGGTTACTCACAAGCTGAGCAAACATGGGATGAGGCTGAAGGAAAGGCTTACTTTGTCGATAGTCCGAATGTAGGGCATCTCAAGGTATCTTTCTTCGGGCCATTTTATGGCGCTTATGTGGTGTATGAGCTAGATAATGGTGACGATAGTGAGGACTACCAATATGCATTTATCACTAGCTATAATCGTGACTACTTATGGTTTTTATCGCGCAGTCCCGTGGTGAGTGATGCGCTTAAGCAACAGTTTATCGATCAAGCTAAACAGTTGGGCTTTGCCACAGAGCAGATCATCTGGGTGAAGCAGAATAAAGTTGAGAGTTGAGAGTTGAGAGATAAAGTTAAGGTTGTGATTTAAGAGTTAAGAGTAATAAAAGGAGCCGTAGGCTCCTTTTATGATTTCATACCATGTCAGTAGTTTGATATGCCGCTGTGGGATAACCGCAGCATTACCTGCGTAGTTCGCGCCTTAAAATCTTGCCGACGGTGGATTTTGGCAGTGCAGCGACAAATTCTATCATTTTCGGCACCTTGTAAGCGGTGAGCTGTTCACGGCAATAGGCTTCGATAATTGACTTTGCTTGCTGTGTATCACTGTGAGGTTCGCTCAGTACGATAACCGCTTTGACTGCTTCGCCACTTCGCTCATCTTCAATTCCGATAACCGCACATTCAAGAATACTGTCGTGGTTTGATAGTACGTCTTCGACTTCATTTGGGTAAACATTAAAGCCTGAGACGATAATCATATCTTTCTTACGGTCGACAATTTTGTGGAAACCCTCTTCAGTAGCAATCGCGATATCACCGGTTTTAAAGTAGCCATCGGCAGTCATCACTTTGTCTGTTTCGCTCTGTTTGTTCCAGTAACCTAGCATGACCTGAGGTCCATAGACGGCAAGCTCACCGGTTTGACCAATGGGTACTTCATTGTCATCCATATCAAGGATCTTCACTTGAGTCGCAATAACGGGTTTACCTATGGTGCCCAGTTGCTCAAGTCCTGGTGAGTTAAGCGATACAACGGGTGATGTTTCCGATAGTCCGTAACCTTCAGAGATGGTGCAACCTGTGGTTTGCTCCCAGATTGTTGCCGCAGCTTGGGTCAGTGCAGTGCCGCCTGAAATGGTCACTTTTAGGTGGCTAAAATCTAGTGCTTTAAATTCCGGCTGATGGCATAGGCCAACAAACAAAGTATTAAGGCCGGCAAATCCCGTGAACGGATATTTTGATAGGGTCGATATTAACCCCGCAATATCACGCGGATTAGGGATCAGCACCGAGCAACCGCCACGCTCATAATAAAGCACTAGGTTTACCATAAAAGCGTAGATATGGTACACAGGCAGCGGCGCCACGAAAATCTCTTCGCCCTCGACGATACGGCTACCTAAGCGCGATTTAATCTGCATCGCATTAGCAATTAAATTACCATGAGTCAGCATGGCACCTTTCGACAATCCTGTAGTGCCACCGGTATATTGCAGTGCGGCAATTTGCCCGGAAACGCTGATCACTGCGGCATAGGTAAGTGTTTGTCCTTTTTCCAAGACATCACAAAAAGATACGGTCGCGAACGGTACTTCAGGTTGTGGCTGCGGCGCAATTAAGTCCATCGCATGGGTGGATATAACGGTTTCAATGCCGGTGTTTTCTACCACTTCAGTTAGCGTAGGTAACAAGTCAGACAGCACGACTAAGGCTTTAGCACCCGAGTCATTAAATTGATGAATAAGCTCTCTTTGGGTGTACAAAGGGTTGGTATTGACCAGCACCATTTCGGCTTTGATGGCGCCATAAGCTGCAATAACAAACTGAGTAATATTGGGCAGCTGGATGGCAATTCTATCGCCTTGCACAAGATTAGTTTCTTGCTGTAGATAAGCGGCAAACTGACGTGAATAGCGATTAATTTCGTTGAAGCTGGTTTCTTTGCCTAGGCACGAATATGCGACTTTATCACCGTAGCGGGCACTGGCAAGTTCGATCAGATCGATAAGAGAGGCGTAACGCGATAGGTCTAGTGTGGTGTCTGAATCGTATGCCATTTAAATACCCTTTAGCTTGTTGGATGACTATTTAGGTTACTATTTTGATCACTATGTTCGATCAAGTTCGTTCTGATTCGTTGTCCGTTCTGATGTTCATTCTGATGTTCGATATTGTGAAAATTCAAAATCAAACAGGTGTTTAGATTAGTGCTATCTATACCGAAAGGTCAATGGCATTAGTACAAAAGAGTTGCAAACGAGTTGAAATAAATTGTTTCCTTACTGTCGCCAGTATGTGCTGCTTATCTGACTGTTAAGTTTAGACTTTTTGCTCTAAAACGGAGCAGGGTAAAACGAAGCCGGATAAAGCAGAGCCGGAAGAGCCGGGAAAGCGTGGGCGGGGGTAACCGTGTCTGCTATCGCATTAGTGTAGGTCGGGATTTATCCCGTCAAAGAGGTTGGAAAGGGTGGTAAAGATTGGGTTTGTGCTTTGTCTTTATGCTTTTTCTAGCAGGACGAAGTCCGTCCTAGAAGCGCTGCGCTCTCGAAGCGTTGCGCTCTAGAACTAGAACTTTAAATCGGTGCGAAGAAGCTCGATTGCTGCGAGATCTGACCATGATTGTGTTGCTCGGCAATGGTAAAGGTGATCTCATTTTGGCGACTTGCTAGCTGTTCTGGCTCAGCAACCACTGTAATCGGGTAGTCTAATTGTTCTCCGGGCTTGATCTTCAGATCCACTTCACCAATTAATCGATAGCCATTATTGCCAGAGACATAGATGCGGTAAAGTCGAGTTTGTTGGGTTTTATTGCGGATCTTAAGCGTGAAGCTGTTCTCAATCTTGTCATCTAGCGTTTCACGGTACAGGTTTTGTCTATCGCGAATAACGTTGAATTCAATATTATTACGGTTATAAATATCCACAGCAATAACTGTCATCATCACAATGGCTGCGATGCCGTAACCAATAAACTTATAGGACTCGTAAAAGGGTTCTGCTTTGCCTACCAGTGCATTTTCGCTGCTGTAGCTGATGAGGTTAGGCTGATAGCCAAATTTATTCATGGTTTGATTACAGGCATCGACACAGGCGCCGCAGTTAATGCATTCATACTGCAGACCATTACGAATATCAATCCCGGTGGGGCAAACCTCGACGCATAAGTTACAGTCGACACAATCCCCTAAATCAGGCACCCCTAAATCAGAATCCGTTAAATAGGCGCCATTTAGGCGTAAATTAGCGTTATCCATTTTCGGTTTACGCTTACGTGGTCCACGGCTTTCACCTCGCGCTGCATGGTAAGTCACCGTTTTAGTATTAGCATCAAACATCACAGACTGAAAACGTGAATAAGGGCAACAATGTAAGCACATCTGCTCGCGCATCCAGCCTGCATTTAAGTAAGTGCAGATAGCAAAGAACCACACCCAAGTGGCGACCCAAAAGCTGGCGTTAAAGCTAAAAATATTCAGATAGAGTTCACGGGCTGGCACGAAATAAGCGATAAACCCGCAGCCAGTAAGCAGTGCAATAGCGCCCCAGATAGAGTGTTTTAGCAGGCGTTTTTTGAGTTTGTTAGCATTCCAAGGCGCCTTATCTAGGGCAACCCGCTTATTACGGTTACCTTCGATACGGGTTTCAATCCAGACATACATAAAAGTCCAAGCGGTTTGTGGGCAAAGGTAGCCACACCAGACTCGGCCCCAAAATACAGTGATAAAAAACAGTAAAAATGCCGCCGCAATAAACACCCAGGCTAAAATGGTAAAATCTTGAGGCCATAACGTGGTGCCGAAAAAGATAAATTGCTGCTGATCCAAATCAAATAAAATCGCCTGCCGGCCTTGGTAAGAGATGAAGGGCAACAGGAAGAATAACGCAACCAGTAAGCTATTCATTGTTGTTCTAATTCTCTGGTAATCCCCTTTCTGCTCGCGAATATGGATCTTATTTTGGCTCTGCGTCGGGCTTGGCAGGACGTGTACAGGGATCCGCTGTTCTCTGTGGACGCGATTGGCGTTCTCTATCGTATTATTAGCGTTATTGTTAAGCATTGGACTTCTCTACTATGTGCATTTATTACAATGCAGTCATTGTTCACAGCGGTTGTTTTATTCGCTGCGCCTTAGTAGTGATATAGCAAGCATTAGGCCAAAAAGTAATTTTAGTAAGGTTATGTTTTTATTGGTTAAAGTCTGGAGTCTGAATGCCTTGGTACACGATATATCGCGTTATGACGATATATCGTGTACTACTGCGCGTACTCATAGGATTGAAGCGGTAACAAGCGCTAATTAAACGGGGCGAGTAATTACTAACTTGTTCATTCGAGAGCGCAATGTGCTTGGTGGAAGACCTAGCATGGCAGCGGCGCCATTGGCACCAGATATACGCCATTGAGTTTGCTTAAGAACGCTGAGAATATGCTGCTTCTCAACTTGTTGCAGCGTTTGGTTACTCACCATGGCATCGATTGCATTATCTGGCTGGTGGGGGGCTGGTAATTGTGCAAATTCCAGTATGGGGCCATGAGATAAAATCATCTCTCGCTCAAGAACGTTCTGTAACTCCCGCACATTACCCGGCCAGCGGTGCAGCATTAACTTTTTCATGCCTCTTTGGCTTACCCGATCTACCTTCTTACCTAATTTGCGGTTTAAGTCTTGAATAAGGTGGCTGACTAATGCGGGAATATCACCTAGTCGCTGCCTTAATGGTGGCACGGCAATTGGAAAAACATTGAGGCGATAATAAAGATCCATCCTAAATAGACCTTGTTCTACACGCTTGAGCAGGTCGTGATGCGTCGCAGTTATCAAACGGATATCAACCTTAATCGTTTGGCTACTACCGACACGTTCAAACTCTTGCTCTTGGATCACTCGAAGTAACTTAGATTGGGCTTCTAAGCTGAGTTCTGCCACTTCATCGAGAAACAGAGTGCCTTGGTGGGCCAGCTCAAATCGCCCCTTACGACGGCTTGTGGCACCGGTATAGGCGCCTTTTTCATGGCCAAAAAGTTCGCTTTCTAATAATCCACTTGAAAACGCGGCGCAGTTAACACTGATTAAGGGTTTATCGGCGCGATTACTCAGTCGATGTAAATTACGTGCGACCAGCTCTTTACCTGTACCGTTTTCACCGCTAATAAGTACCGTGCTTTCAGTGTTGGAAACCAGTTTAATTTGTTGGATCAGCTGGATAATCGCCTGGCTGCTCCCTGAAATTTCTACATCACCAGTACGGTCGGCAAGCTCGAGCTGTAGGTATTGATTTTCGAATGAGAGCTTTTCTGACAAGGCTTGAACCTGCTCAAGTGCTTGCCTTAATGAACGCTCAGTTTGTTTTTGAATACTGATATCACGAAATATCGCTACCACGCCGATAAGCACTCTCTCTTTATAGACTGGCGTTGAGGTGTAGTGCACAGGGAAGCTAGAGCCGTCTTTGCGCCAGAACACTTCGTGGCTGATCTCGCGGGCAATACCATCTTTTAGGGTGTTGTAAATGGGGCAGTCATCTTTATGATAATTGCTGCCGTCACTATGGCTATGATGATGGCAATCATGGATATTTGTGCCAAGAAGCTCATCGGCGTTCCAGCCTGTCATTCGCTCTGCTGCAGGGTTAATAAATACCGCATTACCGACTAAATCAAAACCATAAATCCCTTCGCTAACGGCGTTCAAGATAAGTTGGTTTTCAGGAAGAAAGCCATCGTGAGTGGTTGTATCTTCAAGGTTAATCGCAGACATTTTTGCCCTGTATTCTCAGCAGTTAATCAGTAAAGTATACGCTAAAAGAACAAGGTCACGAAATAACGTGACCTTAGTAGTGATATCTTTAACCAAACGGTTAAAAGGGCTGGCTAGGCTACTAGCCTTTGGCTTTTTGCAAGCCGTGCAGCACCGACTCCATAGTGAGTTGGCTTGGTAGCACTATGCCACTGGGGGCACCTGGGCCGTAGATTTTATTATAAGGTGTACCGCCTCGGCCCTGTGTCTGCATGTAGTTTTCTACCACAACATTGGGCTCGGTCCAGTCACCCTGCATGAGAATAATCTTATTCTCAGATAAGGCATTAACTATCTTCTCTCTATGGGTGACACCAATTTTGTTGGCGTAGCAGATATTGCACCAGTCGGCGGTGATGTCCACAAACACGGTATAACCGTCGTCGACCAGTGGCTGAATTTGCGCTGGGGTTAAGGTTTGCCAGTTAAGCTTTTTATAGGCGTCATAATCTTCGCCGTAATGAAGAAAAGCAAATACGCCACCCACGCACACTGCCATAAAACCCATTACCACAATCACGCCATTAGGAATGACTCTACCCTTAATTTTAAGGGTAATAAGTGATGCGATAATGATACAAATCAGCGTGAAAAAAATCAGAATTGAAACTGAGATGCTGGTCATGAATACTCCATGTAATTAGGTCAATAACGACTCGACTGACATGAGTCTCATCGGGTTTTAAACGGATAGATTAAGACATATTGCATCAATTTGATGAAAATTACCTGAGTACGACAGATATTTATTGGCATCAGCTTAATTAGCCATAAGCGAGGTTGTCGATGCTGGTTGTGACCAATAGAGGTTGATGATGTATATTGTGGCGATTAAAGGCCTTATTTAATGCTCAAGGCTGCTTTTTAAGATTGAGCGCCCAGGTTGAGTGCCTAGGTAGGGAATCGAGGTTATTTCAAGGGTAAAAAAAGAAGAGTAATGAAAAGAGCAATCATAAGAACAATGATAAGAGTATTAACAGAGGGGAAAAAATGAGTATTAGCACTTGGCTAGGCTTATTGGCAATTTGCTGTTTGGGCGCGATGTCTCCAGGGCCAAGCTTGGCGATGGTGGTTAGGCATACCTTAGGCGGTGGCAGGGGCAAAGGGATTATCTGTGCGTGGGCGCATTCTATCGGCATTGGTGTGTATGCCTTGCTGACCTTGCTTGGGTTAGCTGTCCTGCTTAAGCAAGCCCCTATGGTGTTTAACGGCATTGCAATTATAGGTGCGCTGTATCTTGCCTATATGGGGATTCAAGCATTGCGCTCTAAAGGCGGTATGTCAGAAAAACTCGCGGCAGGTAAGTCAACCGGAGCCATCACCGCGGCGCGCGATGGCCTGGCTATTTCGTTGTTTAATCCTAAAATCATGCTATTTTTCTTAGCGTTATTTAGTCAGTTTGTGATGGTGGCAGATAACATGACGGGCAAAGCGCTTATCGTATTAACGCCCCTGGTTGTTGATGGTTTGTGGTACACCCTTATCGCCTTGCTGCTGTCCCACTCTGCAGTGTTACCCAAGCTCAGAGAAAAAGCTGCGCTGATTGATAAGCTGTCTGGTGTGGTACTTATTTTACTGGCTGTGCGAGTACTGGTGACGATATAAACTGATCGGCTATAAATACAAAAACGCCATCGAATCGATGGCGTTTTTTGTTTAGCGTTGAATACACTAGTCACTAATTTTAATTAGCGTAGCTTAAGAGTTAAATACCTGTACGGCATCATCTTTAGCTGGTTCTGGCTCACGCGATTGGACAGGGTTCTTGATATGATCTTCAAGGTTGTCCTTTAGCATGGCTTTATATTCATCTGTAAACCATTCAAGAGCATTGTCTTTTTCTGCAGCAAGATCTGATGATTTAAGCGCTGCTTCAAATGCGTTAAAGCGAGAGGCTGCGAAACGCATAGCCGTACCGACTTTACCTACATCTTGCTCTTTACCCGCGAGTTCGTTTGCCAATGCAATGAATTGATCGGCTAGTTCAAAAATTGTGGTTTCTTTTTTAGCTTCTGACATCTTGCTTTTGCTCTTCTTTACCTAGGATAGTAGTTCGATTCTATCTTAAATTAGCCGTTAATAAATCATTGTTATTAACTATTGGGATCTGAATCGGTAATAACGCTGCCATTACGGGAGTCGTAATAGATAGACATAGTTTGATCTGGAAGGTGAAGGTAACGGCATTGATCTGGATTAATATAGGTCGCTAAGTATTCAGCATCTGGTGTGGTTGCAGAGTTTGACACTTGCGGCGCGTCTTGCAAAACTGTGCGCCACACCGACATGCAATCAGCAACGTTGTTTAGCCTTGAGCTTGACTCAAATGGCGGATAGTTCTGCGCTGGAAAGCCCCACTGGTTGATATCGAGCTGGCCATTACTGCCATTACCAAAAACTTGCAGGTTATCTACTGGTCCAGTCGCGCCTTTAGAGGCCCATTTGACGTTAGCTAAGCTAATGCCGCCTTTAAACGCCCCGCCAGTGGCTTTTACACTGGCAATTTCAGCATCTTGCTTTAGGTTGATAAACTTAGATGCCGCGACAACAGCCAAAATCGCCAAAACGATGATAACGACAATCATCTCAATGAGAGTAAAGCCCGAAGATGTTGTGTTTCTAGTCATGAATCAATCCGTAATTTTAGTGTGTTGCTTTATCCAAAGCAGGCACTATTTATACTAGCTGCTGGGGTCCGAGTCCACCACTACGCTGCCGTTATTCGAATTGTAGGTAATTGATAGATTGGTATTATCGCTGTAGTCATAAGTACATACACCTAATGCCACATAACGAGCCTTGTAGTCAGTTTCGTCAGCAGAACCCGACTTTGAAACCGTCGGTTCACTGTTTTGAAATAGCACTTGCCATACTGATATACAGTCTTCTACGTTATCTAACTGAGGCGAGGCTTCATCGGCGGTGTAATAATGCTGCGCAGGCCAGCCGTTAGCATTAAAGTCGACGTGGTTATCATCAGAGTCACCAAATACTGGCAGGTTTTCAGCGGGGCCGTCACCGTTCTTAACCGCCCAAACCGCTCTTGCTAAATCGATCCCTGACTTAAAGGCGCCGCCAGTCGCTTTAACATGTGATACCTGTGCATCTTCCGATAGGCTTAAAAACTTAGGGGCTGCGACAACGGCAAGAATGCCCAGGATAATAATCACCACGACCAGTTCTATCAGAGTAAAACCAGACTGTTGCTTTGATGAGTGGGCTCTAAAGTACATCGTTTAGCGATCCAAGGAAAAATGAACGGCTATCTTAACACTGACAATTTTTAATACCAATGATTAAAGGTTGGCCATTATCGAGAGCCTTGAGTGGTTAAGTGGCAGTCTTGTTGGTTTTTATCGGGTTATTTTATCGGGTGGGGGCTCTATTGTTGGCAGATAGTGCTGTTGGCTTGGTGCTCGCTTCAATGATTTTATCAAGCATGATTGCAAGGCCGCAGCTGACCTTTTAAGCTTAGGGAAATTCACATCAAGGTTCTGTCATGACGTCGCATTCTAGCTGGTCCTCTTTTATCGAAGAGCAACAGCAACAAGGTTATTTTCAATCAGTACAGCAGTTTGTCGAAGCTGAGCGCGCGGCAGGTAAAGTCATCTTTCCGCCTGAACATGAAGTGCTTGCCGCCTTTGATGCTACACCGCTAGACAAGGTGCGAGTCGTGCTTATCGGGCAGGATCCTTACCATGGCCCCAATCAGGCTCATGGTTTGTGTTTCTCAGTGAAAAAAGGCGTAAAAACACCGCCATCACTGGTTAACATGTACAAAGAACTCGTTACCGATATTGACGGATTTACTATCCCAGATCACGGTAATCTAACGCGTTGGGCAGAACAGGGAATACTGATGTTAAATACGGTATTAACTGTAGAACAGGGTAAAGCCCACTCCCATGCTAAATCGGGTTGGGAAACATTTACCGCCAATGTACTTACACTGCTAAACGAGCAGTCTCAGCCTATTATCTTCGTACTGTGGGGCGCCCACGCGATGAAAAAGGGAAAAGGCATTAACGCAATCCAGCATCAAGTGATTTCAGGGCCGCACCCATCGCCATTGTCTGCTTATCGTGGCTTTTTTGGTTGCCAGCATTTTTCAAAAATCAATCAGCTGTTACAAGCAAGGGGCGAAAAACAGATAGATTGGCAGGTCTAAGTGGCATGCCGTAACGCGCAAAAAAGAGCGTATAACGCTCTTTTTTGTTCAGTCGGCGCAGATTGACCACTGCTAGCGTAAACGGATCTTTAACCCACCAAAAAATAAAGCCCAAATCCAAGGCAAGTTAGGCAAATACCTAAGTTGATAGTTTTGGGCCAAGGTAATACTTTTTCGAGCAAGACTAAGATCGATAGCGCTAAAATCCAGCCGATATGCATCACGCCAACGACTAACAATAACGCCATTAACAGCCAGCAGCAGCCAACACAATATTGCCCATGCTTCATCCCCATCTTGACCGCTCCAAGCTTACCTTCTTGCCACTGTGACATTAAAAAGTTGAGTGGTAAGCGGCAGTAATGTAAACATTGCTGCTTGAAGGGGGTGACTTGATACAGGCCAATCATAATCAACAATATCCCGCTGGCGATATCATTGCTGCTTTGCATCATAGCCGTCATTAGTGCGAGGCGATGTAGTTGCCATTGAACAAGGGTGATACCAAGGCTGTATAAGCACCATAACAACAGATAGCCCAGAATAAACAGATTGGTTGAGACAAACTCTGCCGACCTGTGCTGACGAGTGCGGCTGATTTTGGCAAACAGTAAAATCATCGGTGTGGCAGAGGGCATCATCATGCCGACCATCATTACGGCCCACATGGTAAACACCATGGTTAGTTCATAAATATGCCAGTGCGGTGACATCACCATTGTCATGTCAAAGAGCATGTAATACCAACTGAGACCCGTAAGCAGGATAATACTGGCCCAAGTGATAGGAGAGTGTAATTGTCTTGTGAGTGACTGGGCGCTTATCATCTGACTTGAGGCCCTATTTGAGTCACGCGCCAGATCATTGGCATAGCTTATCCATTAGGCCACTGCACATTGGCCCTCGCGGCAAACTTACCCGCATGATTAAAACTCAGCGCGTCATGTTTAAGCCACATACTGTCAGTGGTCCCTATTCGGCCATCACTCCAGATAAAACCGCCATCAGGAAAGGTAATGTGTACGTGTTGTTCATCGCCTGTTACAGGGTTCATCAGTGGCTTTTGCTGGACTTGCATAACCCCTTTTACATCGAAAGAGGCATTTTTTTCACTGGTGTCCATATTAATATCAACAACAATGGGGCCAACTAGCGTGGTAAAGGTCGCGGCTAAGGCTTCTAATGGCATTCCGCCCGCTGCGCCGGTAAATATTGTGGCTAACGCAGTGACTTGCTCTTTACTGGCATTCGAGTCGATAAACAAGATGCAGGTACCATTACCCTCATGGATTGCAGCAGGCCATCTTATCGCTAACACAAGCTTTAAATCGTCGAGTTTAACTTCATCGTAATGGCCTTGATTGACCTTGAAACCGAGTAATGCCTCGCAGGAACCAAAGTCGGGAAAACCGGCAAACTGACAACCGCAACCGTGATTACAATTGCAGGTTTCAATCTGGTGCATGTTTAATGACCAGTTATTTTCAGCGCTCATAATGGCTGTCCAAAATAACGAAAGGTGCTGTTAAGTATAGTCTCGCCGAGTTGTGGAATTTGAGGGGCAATAGAGCAAAGTGTGGTGGAATATGTTGAGTGACAAAGTGAGGATTTTAAGCTGTTGTTTTCACAACAGCGACGAGTAAAACATATAGCCAAAAGGGTTAAGCAGCCAGTTATCAGCAATAATTAGTCTAATGACAGAGATGGCTAAAATTGATAATTGTGGCTAGGAGTGAAAATAAACGGTAATGCTACGTCCCAGTGTTCACAGGGGAGGGCGTCGACCAACTGGCAATCATGGGCATAGCCTATGGGTAACGGCTTACCCTTGCGCTGCCAATTAGCGAGAGTCCTATCATAGTAGCCGCCGCCCATGCCCATTCTGTTGCCTTGCAGATCGAAAGCGACAAGCGGGGTGATCACCACATCGAGCTGATGCGCCAGCAGCATCTGAGTAATATCAAGTTTTGGTTCCCAAATACCTAAGTGACTTTGTTGTAATTCTGAGTCTGGCTCATAGCGAAAAAACAGCAAATTGCCAGCGCTGAAGGGGTGTAACCGTGGTAAATAAACCTTGATGCCTTGTTGCCAAAGCGCCTCGATTAACGGTTTAGTATCGAGCTCACCGTCATTGCTAAGATAAAGAGCCACACTGTTTGGCCTGTAGTTTTCAAGCTGTGATATTGCCCTACTTGCCGCGGTTATAGAGTCATCTTTTTGCTGCTTTTCAGATAATGAACGGCGCGCCTCACGTACAAGCGAACGAATCGCCTTACGGGATGCTTGTGTATCGACGTTGCTAGAGGATAGCTCTGGTTTTGACAGCATAAAAAAGACTCCATTCAATGAGCGATGAAGTTTATCACAAAGAAAATAAGGTACTAGGTAAAGCAGGATCTAGGTGAAAGCAAAGACGGTTCAAGCAGAGACGGTTCAAGCTAAGGCGGTTTAAGCTGAGATGGTACAAGCTAAGGCGGTTCAAGCTAAGGCGGTTTAAGCTGAGACGGTTCAAGCTAAGACGGTTCAAGCTGAGACGGTTAAAGCTGAGACGGTTCAAGCTGAGACGGTACAAGCTGAGACGGTTCAAGCTGAGACGGTACAAGCTGAGACGGTACAAGCTGAGACGGTTAAAGCTGAGACGGTACAAGCTAAGACGGTTTAAAGCCGACAAAAGCGCTAGAGAAAAGCAGATTTATTATTGAGTTTGAAGACAGACTTGTGA
Source organism: Shewanella sp. 0m-8 (assembly GCF_052977265.1). Classification (NCBI taxonomy): domain Bacteria; kingdom Pseudomonadati; phylum Pseudomonadota; class Gammaproteobacteria; order Alteromonadales; family Shewanellaceae; genus Shewanella; species Shewanella sp. 0m-8. Next base: position 47,415 of record NZ_JBRIMB010000035.1, read on the forward strand.
AACATATTAACTAAAACTGCAGTTACACAGAATCTGTTAC
>NZ_JBRIMB010000036.1:0-47267 GCF_052977265.1 Shewanella sp. 0m-8
GAGTTCAGAGCGAGTGACAAAATTGTGTTCTAGGGATTGGGCAAGTGTGACCAGTTAATTTTCCAGTTTGGTATTACCATTAAAGTGCTCCAAGCTTCTTCGATTTACTTCTTTAGGCTACAATAGTTGTTTTCCCCTAAATGATATCCAAATGCCAACCAGCCCACTTTATTCCCTTCAAGACTTTAATACTTTCGCTTTAGCCCATGGCTGTCAGCAATTAGTTCATGCTACGACATCAAATGTGTTGGTTGATACTTGCTGCAAACTTTATCAAGCGCAGCAACCTATGCTTATTTTAGGTGGCGGTAGTAATATTATTTTATGTGAAGATTTTCAAGGGACTGTGGTATTAGTCGAAACTAAAGGGATTGATATTACGGACGATGAGAATTATCACTATCTGAGTGTAGCGGCTGGAGAGAATTGGCATGATCTTGTTAGTTTTTGCTTAAGAAATAGATTCAGTGGTCTAGAAAATCTAGCGTTGATCCCGGGGACTGTTGGCGCTGCTCCGATTCAGAATATTGGTGCATACGGCGTCGAATTAAACGATTTTTGTGATTGGGTTGAGTACGTTGATTTGCGTGATGGCCACTTGGTACGTTTAGCTGCCAATGCTTGTGATTTCGGTTATCGAGACTCTATCTTTAAGAAAGAGTTGTTAGGTAAGGCGGTGATCACCAAGGTTGGTTTTAAGCTACCAAAGCGTTGGGTTCCACGATTAGATTATGGCCCTCTTAGATCGTTTAAAGCTGAACAAGTCACTGCTCAGCAAGTGTTTGATAGCATTTGTGAAACTCGTCGAGAAAAATTACCTGATCCAGCGGAGTTTGGCAATGCGGGGAGCTTCTTTAAAAACCCGATAATCGATAAGGCTGACTTTGATCGGCTTGTCGGCGTATTTCCAGATATCGTCGGCTATCCTCACGGCGATGAACAAGTAAAAGTGGCTGCTGGTTGGCTTATTGATAAATCGGGTTTAAAGGGACGCCAACTTGGTGGTGCTGCTGTGCACCAGAACCAGGCATTAGTGTTAATAAATAAACATAATGCGACCAGTGAAGATGTACTTTCGTTGGCGAGATTGATTGTTGAGAAAATTGAAGCACAATTTGGTATTAGGCTTGATCCTGAACCTCGAATGATCACTGCCAATGGTGAAAGGAGTTTATAGATGGCTGAGCAATGGAGTCGAAAACGCGAGATACTATCTGAATTGGCCGCAGGGTCATTTGTATCTGGAGAGGCTTTGGCCTCTCTTTTAGGGGTTTCTCGTACCGCTGTAAGTAACCATATTGCTGGACTGGAAGAGTATGGCGTTGATATTTACAGTGTCAAAGGCAAGGGCTACCGCTTAAACGGACCTATATCGTTAGTTGATGAAGTGAAGCTAAAGCAACAAATTAGCAATCGTTGCTTTTATTTTGACGAAATCCCCAGTACTAACGCTTTTATTTTAAAACACGCAGAAGACTTAGTTTCGGGCGATATCTGTGTTGCTGAATATCAATCGGCAGGGCGAGGTCGACGTGGTCGTGTTTGGGTTTCGCCTTATGGTTGTCACTTGTATTTCTCTATGTATTGGCAATTTCCGCAAGGAATGGCGCAAGCGATGGGGTTAAGCCTAGTTGTGGCATGCTCGATTGTTACCGTACTTGAAAAGCTTGGCATTAAAGATGTTGGGGTAAAGTGGCCTAACGATATCTACCTTGAAAGTAAAAAACTCGCTGGCGTGTTGATTGAGATGAGTGGTCATACAGATAGTGAGTGCAATTTAGTCATAGGTATCGGCTTGAATATGGCCATGGGTGAGCAACATGCAGCACTGATTGATCAGCCTTGGAGTGATTTAACCGGTCAAGCAAGTCTGCCAGATAAAACGGCTTTGTTAGCTCTGCTGCAGAAGCAATTACAGCAAGATCTTAATCTATTTCAACAGTCTGGACTCACACCGTTTCAAGATCGTTGGCGCGAAGCTGATCTCTTTCAAGGAAAGTCGGTAAAGTTACTGATGGGCCAAGATGAGATTTATGGTGTCTGTATGGGGGTCGATGAGCAAGGGGCTGTTGTCTTAGAAACAGAGTCGGGATTGCAAAGCTATATTGGTGGTGAGATTAGCCTGCGTAAAGCAGACTAATCAGTATTAGCTTTTATACATAGCAGGTTCTCTATTTACGCAATAGGACTTGATCCATCATATGATCAGGTCCTTTTTGTAAGATAAGGTGTGCTCTTTCGCGCGTAGGCAATATATTTAGAGTGAGGTTAGGGCCGTTAATTGAGTCCCAAATGTTTGAAGCTGTCGCGGTTGCTTCAGAGTCATCGAGCTTTGAGTAATGATGGAAGTAAGAATCTTCACTACTGAACGCCCCGGTTCTGAACTGTAAAAAACGGTCGACATACCACTCTTTTAGTAACGCCTCATGGGCATCGACATAGATCGAGAAATCGACAAAGTCAGAAACAAATGGACGCTGGGTATCAACAGGTGAGTCTTGGCCAGTTTGCAAAACATTGAGTCCTTCAATGATTAAAATATCTGGCTGTCTGATCCATTGTTTTTCATCTTGAATGCGGTCATAGGTAATATGTGAGTATATCGGTGCACTGACTGCCGACTCACCAGCCTTAATCGCTGAAATAAACTCAACTAAGGCTTTCATATCGTAACTTTCTGGAAAACCTTTTCGCTGTAATAGGCCACGTCGCTTAAGCTCTGCTAACGGATACAAAAAGCCATCAGTGGTAATTAAATCGACTTTTGGATGCTCAGGCCAATGGCTGAGCAGTGCTTGTAGAATACGGGCTGTAGTGCTCTTACCAACAGCTACGCTGCCTGCGATACTGATAATATAGGGGCGTTTAGGCGGTACATGTCCGAGGAACTCATTTAACGCCAAACCTCTTTGCTGCTTTGCGCCAACATTTAAATTTAATAGACGACTCAGCGGCAGATAAATATCGGTGACTTCAGATAAGGATATTTTTTCATTAATACCACGTAAATCTGCCAAATCATTTTCACTGAGTGTTAATGGCACAGACTCTCTCAGTCCTGCCCACTGTAGGCGCTGAAAAGCGAGATAAAGAGCGTTGTGAATTTGGTTTGGTTGCGACATTGCGAAGTTCTCCGTTCAGGAGGGCACAGTACACTATGAATTTATTATGAACAACTGCAATGAGAACTGCGATGCTGGCTTTAAGTACTAATTTGATTTAATTGCTTCAAAAGTATACTTGAAAGTAGCGTTAAGCATAAAAAAACGCCATTTAACTCACTTTTTTAATAATATTTCACTTTTGCTATTGCACTTAGGCTCACATTTCCATAATATCCGCTACCGAAATGACACGCCGGCATAGCTCAGTTGGTAGAGCAACTGACTTGTAATCAGTAGGTCCCGAGTTCGACTCTTGGTGCCGGCACCATTTCTCTGGAGGGGTTCCCGAGTGGCCAAAGGGATCAGACTGTAAATCTGACGGCTCAGCCTTCGAAGGTTCGAATCCTTCTCCCTCCACCATATTCTAGGTAGTTAGGTAACCTGAAGTAGGTTCCGCGGATGTCGTATAATGGTATTACTCCAGCCTTCCAAGCTGATAACGCGGGTTCGATTCCCGCCATCCGCTCCAAAATCTTGCTGATAATACTTAATCAGTAGAAAGCACTCGGTCTCGAGTGCTTTTTCCCGTTTAAGACTACCTATCAGCTCCTCCCTGCTTCTCACCATTCTGATTATCTTACTAACTGATTCGATGACATTTTAATGCATCGGATTTTTTGCTATATGCAGTTTCATCACCAAAATACTTGGATTGGGGCAATACCATGGCTAAAGAAAAATTTGAACGCGTAAAACCACACGTAAACGTTGGTACCATTGGACACGTTGACCATGGTAAAACTACTCTAACTGCCGCTATCTCTTCTGTGTTAACGAAGACTTACGGTGGTACTGCACGTGATTTCGCACAGATCGATAACGCTCCAGAAGAGCGTGAGCGCGGTATTACAATTAATACTTCTCACATCGAATATGACACTCCATCACGTCACTACGCACACGTAGACTGTCCAGGTCACGCGGATTATGTTAAAAACATGATCACTGGTGCTGCACAGATGGACGGCGCGATTCTAGTAGTTGCTTCTACAGATGGTCCAATGCCACAAACACGTGAGCACATCCTGCTTTCACGTCAGGTTGGCGTTCCATTCATCATCGTATTCATGAACAAGTGTGACATGGTTGATGACGAAGAGCTTCTAGAGCTAGTAGAAATGGAAGTTCGTGAACTTCTATCTGAGTACGACTTCCCAGGTGATGACTTACCAGTTATCCAGGGTTCTGCTCTTAAAGCTCTTGAAGGCGAGCCAGAGTGGGAAGCTAAGATCCTTGAACTAGCTGAAGCTCTAGACACATACATCCCTGAGCCAGAGCGTGCTATCGATGGTGCATTCATTCTTCCAATTGAAGATGTTTTCTCAATCGCTGGTCGTGGTACTGTTGTTACTGGTCGTGTAGAGCGCGGTATCATCAAAGTTGGTGAAGAAGTAGAAATCGTTGGTATCAAAGATACAACTAAGTCTACTTGTACTGGTGTTGAAATGTTCCGTAAGCTTCTTGACGAAGGTCGTGCTGGCGAGAACTGTGGTGTTCTTCTACGTGGTATCAAGCGTGAAGACGTTGAACGTGGTCAAGTATTGGCTGCACCTGGTTCAATCACTCCACATACTACTTTCAAGTCAGAAATCTATGTTCTGTCTAAAGAAGAAGGCGGACGTCACACTCCATTCTTCAAAGGCTACCGTCCACAGTTCTACTTCCGTACAACTGACGTAACCGGTACTATCGAATTGCCAGAAGGCGTAGAGATGGTAATGCCTGGTGACAACGTAGCTATGACAGTAACTCTAATCTGCCCAATCGCGATGGACGAAGGTTTACGCTTCGCAATCCGTGAAGGTGGCCGTACAGTTGGTGCTGGTGTTGTAGCTGAGATCGTTGCTTAATTAGCAATCGTCTTAACTCGATACTGAAAAAGGCAGCTTAGGCTGCCTTTTTTGTTTTTATTGTATTTAGGTTTAATTTGTTAGTGAAGCTGGGCTATGTATTCTTGCCAAATAAGTGGAATAAGAATACAATCTATGACCGATTTTTGACTCGTTGAGTATACTTAACTAAGTATGTTGGACAGTCGCCAGTTCGGATAGCGAGTCTGACTGAATTTTTCACTGAGCAAAATGCTATTTATAGTGTCACTTGACTCAGAACGTAGTGAGTAACGGAATTAACCGATGACAACAAATACTGAAAGCCAGGGTAACTCTCTGGATATCGTAAAGTGGGGCCTAGTCGTAATCTTGTTGGCTGCTGCAATTATTGGCAATCAATATTTTAATGAAGCAAGTGTTGTAGTGCGCGCCCTAGGTGTCGTCGTGACTTTTGCTATCGCTGGTTTCATCGCGTTGCAAACAGAAAAAGGCAAGCAAGCTTTAACTTTTGCTCGTGAATCACAGATTGAAGTTCGTAAAGTGGTTTGGCCTACGCGTCAAGAAGCACTCAATACAACTTTCATTGTATTAGCTGCAACAGCCGTTTTAGGTTTAATCCTTTGGGGCCTAGATGCAGTATTGCTTAGAATTGTTAATTTTATTACAGGCGTATAGGCATTAAGTATGACTGAAGCTACTGAAGCTAAAAAAAGATGGTATGTAATTCAAGCGTTTTCCGGTTATGAAGGCCGTGTGTGTAAAACGTTGCTTGAGCATATCAGAATGCACGAAATGGAAGCTTACTTTGGTGAGGTTTTAGTACCGACTGAAGAAGTGGTAGAAATGCGTGCAGGCCAACGTCGTAAAAGCGAACGTAAGTTTTTCCCTGGCTATGTATTAGTTCAGATGGAAATGAATGATGAAAGCTGGCACTTGGTGAAAAGTATCCCTCGTGTAATGGGCTTCATCGGTGGTACGTCTGATCGTCCTGCCCCAATTTCTGATAAAGAAGCTGATGCAATTCTTCAGCGTCTGCAAGAAACTACTGAGTCTCCAACGCATCGCGTTATGTTTGAGCCAGGTGAAGTTGTTCGTGTTACTGACGGACCTTTTGCTGACTTTAACGGTACGGTTGAAGAAGTGGATTATGAGAAGAACCGCGTTAAGGTTTCTGTGATGATCTTCGGTCGTTCAACACCAGTAGAACTTGATTTTAGTCAGATTGAAAAAAGCTGATTAAATAAAGCACAAATACTGTTTGGAAATGGGAGCGAATTTATATATAATTCGCTCCCATATTTTTCGGGGAGCTGTTCAGCATAGTGCTGATAGCGTTTGTACCCAAACTTGAGGAAATGTCTCATGGCAAAGAAAGTTGATGGTTACATCAAACTGCAAGTCGCAGCCGGTGCTGCAAACCCGTCGCCACCAGTAGGCCCAGCATTGGGTCAGAAAGGTGTTAACATCATGGAATTCTGTAAAGCATTCAACGCTCGTACTGAAAAGTTCGAGAAAGGTATGCCAATTCCTGTAGTTATCACTGTTTACTCTGATCGCTCTTTCACTTTCGAAACTAAGACTCCACCTGCGTCTTTCCTACTGCTTAAAGCAGCTGGTCTGAAATCAGGTTCTGGCCGTCCTAACACTGAAAAAGTGGGAACTATCAAGCGTAGCGCTGTCCAGGAAATTGCTGAGACTAAAGCCGCTGATATGACTGGTGCTGATATTGAAGCGATGACTCGCTCAATTGAAGGTACTGCGCGTTCAATGGGTTTGGTAGTAGAGGATTAAGATTATGGCAAAGCTAACTAAACGCGCTCGTCTAATTCGCGAGAAAGTTGAAGCGACTAAAAGCTACGACATCAATGAAGCTGTTGCACTACTTAAAGAACTAGCTACTGCTAAGTTCCTTGAAAGTGTTGACGTTGCGGTTAACCTTGGTGTTGATCCACGTAAATCTGACCAAAACGTTCGTGGCGCTACTGTGCTACCACACGGCACTGGTCGTGACGTACGTGTTGCTGTGTTCACTCAAGGTGCTAACGCTGAAGCTGCTACAGCAGCTGGTGCTGAGCTTGTTGGTATGGACGAGCTTGCTGCACAGATTAAAGCTGGCGAAATGAACTTCGACGTAGTTATCGCATCTCCAGATGCAATGCGCGTTGTTGGTCAGTTAGGTCAAATCTTAGGCCCACGCGGTCTAATGCCTAACCCAAAAACTGGTACTGTAACGCCAAACGTTGCTGAAGCAGTTAAGAACGCAAAAGCGGGTCAAGTACGCTACCGTAACGATAAGAACGGTATCATCCACACTACTATCGGTAAAGTGGACTTTGAACCAGCTCAACTTAAAGAAAACTTAGAAGCACTACTTGGCGCACTTAAAAAAGCCAAGCCAGCTGCAGCTAAAGGCGTTTTCATTAAGAAAGTAAGCATCTCTACCACTATGGGTGCAGGTGTTGCGGTTGACCAGGGTACTCTGGAAGACGCAAAGTAAATTTACAAAGCTCGCGCATTAGTCTATAATGCGCGCACTTTGTAGGGTTGAGGCTGAGAGTTAACCTTTTAGGTTGATTATTAGTCTCCGTCCAAGACCGTAGGTGTTGCTCAAGTAGTTAACTTAATTTCCTGCGTAGACGGTGTCGGACCCCAGATAGATTTTTGTCTGCTGGAATTTTTCGCGCCGTAAGTCGCTAAGTATCTATGATATTTAGCATGGTAATTGCTAGGGAATTTCCCTAGATAGAATCCAGGAGTATACCAATGGCGTTAGGACTCGAAGACAAAAAAGCGATTGTTGCTGAAGTCAACGAAGCTGCCAAAGGTGCTTTATCTGCAGTTGTAGCCGATTCACGTGGCGTAACTGTAGCTAATATGACCGGACTTCGTAAAGCAGCTCGTGAAGCTGGAGTGTACATTCGTGTTGTACGTAACACTCTTGTTAAGCGCGCTGTAGCTGGTACTGATTTTGAGTGCCTAAGCGATACGTTTACTGGTCCTACTTTGATTGCATTCTCTTCTGAGCACCCAGGTGCAGCTGCGCGTCTTCTTAAAGATTTCGCTAAAGCGCAAGAGAATTTTGAAATCAAAGCAGCAGCCTTTGAAGGGGAATTAATCCCTGCAGAAAATATTGATCGTTTAGCAAAACTACCAACTTACGAAGAAGCACTAGCTCAGTTCATGATGACTCTAAAAGAAGCATCTGCTGGCAAGTTCGTTCGTACATTGGCCGCTCTACGCGATCAGAAAGAAGCTGCTTAATTTTAAGCCGCTTTAATTTAAAATTGAATTCAGTACAATTAGGAAACTTTTGTTATGTCTATCACTAAAGACCAAATCTTAGAAGCCCTTGCAGCAATGTCTGTAATGGAAGTTGTTGAACTAATCGAAGCAATGGAAGAGAAGTTCGGCGTATCTGCAGCTGCTGCTGTTGTTTCTGGTGGTGGCGATGCTGCTGCTGCTGAAGAGAAAACAGAATTCGACGTAATTCTTACTTCTCACGGCGACAACAAAGTTGCAGTAATTAAAGCTCTTCGCGCTGCTACAGGTCTTGGCCTGAAAGAAGCTAAAGGCATGGCTGAAGCTGCTCCAGTAGCAGTTAAAGAAGCTATCTCTAAAGAAGAAGCTGATGCTCTTAAAGCTGATCTAGAAGCGGCTGGTGCTGCAGTAGAGATCAAGTAAGTTATACTATAACTTACAACCACCCGAGTAATCGGGCGGAGGCTGGCGGTTTTTTAACCGTCGGCCTTTTTTGCGCTGTAAGCGCAGGCGATTTTTTTTTCACCGTTTATCGCCAGATTTCGCAGTTCCTAGCAGAGATTACTGGTTGGGTTCTTGCTTTCAACGGTGATGGGCAAACGCGCTGTTTCGACATTTTAAGTCGTTTCAGTCTTGGTCACATCTCGCAATCAGAGGAAACCCATGGTTTACTCCTATTCTGAAAAGAAGCGTATTCGCAAAGACTTTGGTAAGCGTCCACGTGTTTTGGATATCCCTTACCTTTTGTCAATCCAGTTGGACTCTTTTAAGAAGTTCACCGATCAAGATCCTACAGGTGAGCGTGGCTTTGAAGCTGCCTTCCGTAGCGTTTTTCCCATCAAGAGCTTTTCTGGTAATTCTGAGCTGCAATATGTCAGTTATAAGCTAGGCGAGCCAGTTTTTGATGTGAAAGAGTGTCAAATTCGCGGTGTTACATACGCAGCTCCATTGCGCGTTAAGTTACGCATGGTTCTGTATGACCGTGAAGCAGCACCTGGCACAGTAAAAGACATTAAAGAACAAGAAGTTTACATGGGTGATATACCCATGATGACTGACAACGGTACCTTTGTAATTAATGGTACTGAGCGTGTAATCGTATCTCAGCTACATCGTAGCCCAGGCGTATTCTTTGATCATGACCGTGGTAAAACCCACTCTTCAGGTAAGGTGCTGTATAACGCACGTATTATTCCTTACCGTGGTTCTTGGTTAGATTTTGAATTCGATCCGAAAGATGCATTGTTTGTTCGTATTGACCGTCGTCGTAAGTTGGCGGCATCGATCATTCTGCGCGCTTTAGATTATTCAACTCAAGATATTCTTGACCTGTTCTTCGATCGCGTAAACTTTAAGATCAAGAAAGATTCACTAGTAATGGATCTTGTTGCTGACCGTCTACGTGGCGAAACTGCAAGTTATGATATTAAAGACGCTGAAGGCACTGTTCTTGTTGAGAAGGGTCGTCGCATTACTGCACGCCATATTCGTCAACTTGAAAAGTCAAATACTACCGAGCTTGAAGTACCAGTTGAGTACATCTCTGGTAAGATTTCTGGTCAAGATTATATCGATCCAGATACAGGCGAAGTATTGGTTTCAGCTAACGCTGAGATCAGCCTAGAAGATCTTGCTAAGTTATCTATGGCTGGCATCAAAGAGATCAGTACACTGTATATCAACGAACTTGATAACGGTGCATACATCTCTGACACGCTACGTATCGATTCAACAACTAACCGCCTAGAAGCGCTAGTTGAAATCTATCGTATGATGCGTCCTGGTGAGCCACCAACCAAAGATGCAGCAGAAGCACTATTTAACAATTTATTCTTCAGTGAAGAACGTTATGATCTATCTAAAGTAGGTCGTATGAAGTTCAACCGTCGTCTAAGCATTGATGACGATGAAGGTACGGGTATTCTTTCTAAAGAAGATATCGTTGCCGTAATGAAGAACATTATTGCTATTCGCAACGGTTTTGACGAAGTCGATGATATCGATCACTTGGGTAACCGTCGTATCCGTAGTGTTGGCGAAATGGCTGAAAACCAGTTCCGTGTTGGTCTTGTTCGTGTTGAACGTGCCGTACGTGAGCGTTTAAGCCTTGGCGATCTAAATGAGCTAATGCCTCAAGATTTGATCAATGCTAAGCCAATCTCTGCAGCTGTTAAAGAATTCTTTGGCTCTTCACAGCTTTCACAGTTTATGGACCAAAACAACCCATTGTCAGAAGTAACGCATAAGCGTCGTATTTCTGCTCTAGGTCCAGGTGGTCTAACTCGTGAACGTGCTGGTTTCGAAGTTCGAGACGTACACCCGACTCACTACGGTCGTCTATGTCCAATCGAAACGCCTGAAGGTCCAAACATTGGTTTGATCAACTCGTTGTCAACCTTTGCGCGTACTAACAACTATGGTTTCCTTGAAACACCTTACCGCAAGGTTATCGATGGTGTGGTTACTGATGAAGTAGATTACTTATCAGCAATCGAAGAAGGCCGTTACGTTATTGCACAGGCTATCGTTCAGTTAGATGAGAACGGTCGTATGATGGATGAGCTTATTGCTTGTCGTCATAAAGGTGATTCTACCTTTATGGGCGCAGCTGACATCCAGTATATGGACGTTTCACCACAACAGATTATTTCTGTTGCGGCATCGCTAATTCCGTTCCTAGAACACGATGATGCTAACCGTGCATTGATGGGTGCGAACATGCAACGTCAGGCCGTTCCAACACTACGTGCTGATAAGCCGTTAGTTGGTACAGGTATTGAGCGTACACTTGCTGTTGACTCTGGCGTGGTTGTTGCTGCTAAACGTGGTGGTTATGTTGACTACGTTGATGCAAGCCGTATCGTTGTTAAAGTTAACGAATCTGAGTTAACTCCAGGCGAAGCGGGCATCGATATTTACAACTTGACTAAATACACGCGTTCTAACCAGAACACATGTATTAACCAACGTCCTTGTTGTTCAGTCGGTGACCCAATTGTTCGTGGCGACGTACTTGCTGATGGCCCATCTACCGATTTAGGTGATTTGGCACTTGGTCAGAACATGCGTATCGCGTTCATGCCTTGGAACGGTTACAACTTCGAAGATTCGATCTTAATCTCTGAGCGTGTAGCTCAGGAAGACCGTTTCACGACTATCCACATTCAAGAGCTTTCGTGTATTGCTCGTGATACTAAGTTGGGTAGCGAAGAGATCACTGCTGATATTCCAAACGTTGGTGAGTCTGCGCTTTCTAAGCTAGATGAATCAGGTATCGTTTATATCGGTGCAGAAGTGAAGGGTGGCGACATCCTAGTTGGTAAAGTAACACCTAAAGGTGAAACTCAGCTGACTCCAGAAGAGAAGCTCCTCCGAGCAATCTTCGGCGAAAAAGCATCTGACGTTAAAGACAGCTCACTACGCGTACCTAATTCTGTTAAAGGTACTATCATCGACGTACAAGTATTTACTCGTGACGGCGTTGAGAAAGACAAGCGTGCTGTAGAAATCGAAGAGATGCATATCGCTCAGGCGAAGAAGGATTTGACTGAAGAGTTCCAAATTCTTGAAGAAGGTGTTCTTGGTCGTGCTCGCAACCTATTACTAGGTGCTGGTTTCGATGAAGCCCATCTTGCAGCAATTCCACGCTCACAATTGTTGGTTCAAACCATCGATGACGAAGCGAAGCAAACTGAGCTAGAACAACTAGCTGAGCAAGCGGAAGAGCTGAAAGCAGATTTCGATAAGAAGTTTGAAATCAAGCGTCGTAAGATCACTCAAGGTGATGACTTAGCGCCTGGCGTACTAAAAATTGTTAAGGTTTACTTAGCCGTTAAACGTACTATCCAGCCTGGTGATAAGATGGCGGGTCGTCATGGTAACAAGGGTGTAATCTCTAAGATTTGTCCTGTTGAAGATATGCCATACGACGAAAAAGGTAACCCAGTTGATATCGTTTTGAATCCACTAGGTGTACCTTCACGTATGAACATCGGTCAGGTACTTGAAGTTCATATGGGCGCAGCAGCAAAAGGCATCGGTAATCGTATTACTGAAATGCTTGAAGAGCAGCGCGAACTGGCAGAACTTCGCGGATACATCAAGCAGGTTTATGAACTAGGTGACGAAGTAATTCAAAAAGTCGACATCGATTCATTTACTGATGATGAAATCTTGCGTCTTGCTAAAAACCTTAAAGGCGGTGTTCCAATTGCTACACCTGCGTTTGATGGCGCCAAAGAGAAAGAGATCAAGCAGATGCTTGAGCTTGCAGGCCTACCAAAATCTGGTCAGTTAACACTGATTGATGGTCGTACAGGTAACGAATTTGAGCGTAAGGTAACCGTTGGTTACATGTATATGCTTAAGCTTAACCACTTGGTTGACGATAAGATGCACGCCCGTTCTACCGGTTCGTACAGTCTTGTTACTCAGCAACCATTGGGTGGTAAAGCACAGTTCGGTGGTCAGCGTTTCGGTGAGATGGAAGTATGGGCACTTGAAGCTTACGGTGCTGCATATACCCTTCAGGAAATGCTAACTGTTAAGTCGGATGATGTGAACGGTCGTACTCAGATGTATAAGAACATCGTCGACGGTAACCATCAGATGCAACCAGGTATGCCTGAATCTTTCAACGTATTGTTGAAAGAGATCCGTTCACTTGGTATCAACATTGAGTTAGATACTAAGTAAAACAGGTTACCGCCTCTATTTGGCAAAATCGGTGCTCTGTATATGCAGGGCACCTGATTTAACTCCTTCAGGAGAGAAACGTGAAAGATTTATTAAAGTTTCTAAAACAGCAAAGTAAGACTGAGGAATTTGAAGGTATCAAGATCGGCCTAGCGTCGCCTGATCTGATCCGTTCTTGGTCATTTGGTGAAGTTAAGAAGCCAGAAACCATTAACTACCGTACATTCAAGCCTGAGCGTGAAGGTTTGTTCTGTGCGCGTATTTTTGGTCCTGTAAAAGATTATGAATGTTTATGCGGTAAGTATAAGCGTCTTAAGCACCGTGGTGTGATCTGTGAAAAGTGTGGCGTTGAAGTTACACAGACTAAAGTACGTCGTGAACGTATGGGTCACATCGATCTTGCTAGCCCTGTTGCGCACATTTGGTTCTTGAAGTCTCTTCCGTCACGTATCGGTTTGATGCTAGACATGACTCTTCGTGATATCGAACGTGTACTTTACTTCGAATCTTTCGTAGTAATCGAGCCTGGCATGACCAGTCTTGAACGTGGTCAAATGCTAACAGAAGAAAACTATCTGGATGCATTGGAAGAGTACGGCGATGAATTCGACGCCAAGATGGGTGCTGAAGCAGTTCTAGAATTGCTACGTGCTATCGATCTTGAGAAAGAAATTGAAATGATGCGCGAAGAATTGCCATCTATCAATTCTGAAACTCGTCGTAAGAAGGTCACTAAGCGTCTTAAGCTTATTGAGGCATTCTTCACTTCTGGCAACAAGCCTGAGTGGATGATCCTTAAAGTGTTACCGGTTCTGCCACCAGATCTACGTCCTCTAGTTCCACTAGATGGCGGACGTTTTGCTACGTCTGATTTGAACGACCTTTACCGTCGTGTAATCAACCGTAACAACCGTCTAAAGCGTCTGTTAGACCTAGCTGCTCCAGATATCATCGTACGTAACGAAAAGCGTATGTTGCAAGAATCTGTTGATGCGCTATTAGATAACGGCCGTCGTGGTCGTGCTATTACAGGTTCTAACAAGCGTCCGCTTAAATCTTTGGCTGATATGATCAAAGGTAAGCAAGGTCGTTTCCGTCAGAACTTGCTAGGTAAGCGTGTTGACTATTCTGGTCGTTCGGTAATTACCGTAGGTCCAACTTTACGTCTACACCAGTGTGGTCTTCCTAAGAAGATGGCACTTGAGTTATTTAAGCCATTCATCTATGGCAAGCTAGAAGGTCGTGGCCTAGCTACAACTATTAAAGCTGCAAAGAAGATGGTTGAGCGCGAAGTTCCAGAAGTTTGGGACGTACTAGATGACGTGATCCGCGAACACCCAGTGATGCTTAACCGTGCACCAACACTGCACAGACTAGGTATCCAGGCGTTTGAGCCAGTACTAATCGAAGGTAAAGCGATTCAGCTTCACCCATTGGTTTGTGCGGCATACAACGCCGACTTCGACGGTGACCAAATGGCTGTTCACGTGCCACTAACGCTTGAAGCGCAGTTAGAAGCACGTTCACTAATGATGTCGACCAACAACATCTTGTCACCAGCAAACGGTGAGCCGGTGATTACACCATCTCAAGACGTTGTATTGGGTCTTTACTACACGAGTCGTGAGCGAATTAACGGCAAGGGTGAAGGCATGGCATTTGCTGATGTGGCTGAAGTTGAAAAAGCTTACCGCACCGGTGTTGCAGAGCTACACGCTCGCGTTAAGGTACGTATTACCGAGACTGCGACCACTGAAGCTGGCGAAAAAGTGAAGACACGTCGTATCGTAGATACAACGGTTGGTCGTGCATTGCTTTCAACGATCCTGCCTAAAGGTCTTTCTTATGATTTGGTTAACCAAAACATGGGTAAGAAGCAGATCTCTAAGCTATTGAACACTTGTTACCGTCAACTAGGTCTTAAAGATACCGTTATCTTTGCTGACCAATTGATGTATACCGGTTTCCATTATGCAACTGTGTCAGGTGCCTCTGTAGGTATCGACGATATGGTTATTCCTGATGAGAAATACACCTTAGTTGCTGATGCTGAAGCGGAAGTTCTTGAAATTCAAGAGCAGTTCCAATCTGGTCTAGTAACTGCTGGTGAGCGTTACAACAAAGTAATTGATATCTGGGCAAGTGCCAACGAGAAAGTTTCTAAAGCGATGATGGCTAACCTGTCTACTGAGACAGTGATTAACCGTGATGGCGTTGAGGAACAGCAAGAATCGTTTAACAGCATCTATATGATGGCTGACTCGGGCGCTCGTGGTAGTGCTGCACAGATCCGTCAGTTGGCGGGTATGCGTGGTCTGATGGCTAAACCAGATGGTTCAATCATCGAGACTCCAATTACCGCTAACTTCCGTGAAGGTCTAAACGTATCTCAGTACTTTATTTCTACTCACGGTGCGCGTAAAGGTCTTGCGGATACTGCATTGAAGACAGCTAACTCTGGTTACCTAACTCGTCGTCTAGTTGACGTTGCTCAAGATTTAGTTGTAATTGAAGATGACTGTGGCACGTTTGAAGGTCTAACTATGAAACCGCTGATTGAAGGTGGTGATGTAGTTGAGCCGTTACGTGAACGTGTTCTTGGTCGTGTTGTTGCACAAGATGTGTTGAAGCCTGGTACTGAACAAGTACTTGTACCGCGCAACACGCTTCTTGACGAAGCATGGTGTGACATCATCGAAGAGAATTCTATCGATGAAATGATTGTTCGCTCAGTGATTAGCTGTGATACAGACTTCGGCGTTTGTAAGTTCTGTTACGGTCGTGATTTGGCTCGTGGTCATATCATTAACCAAGGCGAAGCGATTGGTGTTGTTGCTGCTCAGTCAATTGGTGAGCCAGGAACACAGCTTACGATGCGTACTTTCCACATCGGTGGTGCGGCATCACGAGCTTCTGCAGAGAACAATGTTCAAGTTAAGAACTCTGGTACGCTTAAGTTACACAACGCTAAGTTTGTAACTAACAGCAACGGCAAATTGGTAATTGTTTCTCGTTCTTCTGAACTTGCAATTATTGATGAGCTTGGCCGTGAGAAAGAACGTTATAAGGTTCCTTACGGTACAGTTCTTGAGAAATTGGAAGATGATGGTGTTGCTGCTGGCGAAATTATCGCTAAGTGGGATCCGCATACTCACCCAATTATCACTGAAGTGGCGGGTAGTATTAAGTTCGTAGATATGATTGAAGGTGTCACTATGACACGTCAAACAGACGAACTAACGGGTCTATCTTCAATCGTAGTGCTTGAAGTTGGTCAACGTCCAACAGCAGGTAAAGAGATGCGTCCGATGATCCGTCTAGTTGCTGCTGATGGTAGCGATTTGATGATCCCCGGTACTGAAGTACCAGCGCAATACTTCTTGCCTGGACAAGCGATTGTTAACCTTGACGATAACGCACCAATTAACGTTGGTGATGCATTAGCACGTATTCCTCAAGAATCTTCAAAGACTCGCGATATTACCGGTGGTCTACCACGCGTTGCGGACTTATTTGAAGCGCGTAAGCCAAAAGAGCCTGCTATTCTTGCTGAAGTATCGGGAACTATCTCGTTCGGTAAAGAAACCAAAGGTAAGCGTCGTCTAGTTATCACCCCAGCTGATGGTGGTGAGCACTATGAAGAGATGATCCCTAAGTGGCGTAACCTTAACGTGTTCGAAGGTGAAAAAGTTGAACGCGGTGAAGTTATTGCTGATGGTGCAGAAGCAGCTCACGACATTCTACGTCTACGTGGTATCCACAATGTGGCTAACTACATCGTGAATGAAGTACAGGACGTTTACCGTCTACAGGGCGTTAAGATCAACGATAAGCACATTGAGGTGATCATTCGCCAGATGCTGCGTAAGTGTGAGATCGTAGACGCTGGTGATAGTGAATTCCTACCGGGTGAACAGGCGGAAGTTTCTCGCGTTAAGATCGCCAACCGCGAACTTGAAGCGCAGGGTAAGCAGCCAGCAACATTCGAGCGTGAACTTCTTGGTATTACCAAGGCGTCACTAGCAACAGAATCGTTCATCTCTGCAGCATCGTTCCAGGAGACCACTCGTGTTCTTACTGAAGCGGCTGTTGGTGGTAAGAGCGATAAGTTACGTGGTCTAAAAGAGAACGTAATTGTTGGTCGTCTAATCCCTGCTGGTACGGGTTACTCATACCACCAGAAGCGTGCTGAAGCTGCAGTTAAACCTGCGGCTTCTGAAGCGCCAGCGATTAGCGCAAGTGAAGCTGAGCAGAATCTTGCTGATCTACTTAATCTAGCTGGTAGCAACGATTAATCGGTGCTGAAAAGTAAATAGATTGTAAAAAAGGCGCGTTTAGCGCCTTTTTTTTACTTTAAATCGGTTAAAAGTTGTCTATTTCTTGACAGATACTCCATACACTTCTAAAATTTCGCGTCCCACACCTGTGGGATATAGATTTTTCACACCTTACTGTTGATTTAGTCAACTGATTCGGAGCTATACATGGCAACTGTAAACCAGTTGGTACGTAAGCCTCGCGCACCGAAAGTCGATAAGACTAACGTTCCTGCGCTAGCTGCGTGTCCACAAAAGCGTGGTGTTTGTACTCGCGTATATACAACAACACCTAAAAAACCTAACTCTGCACTACGTAAAGTAGCTCGTGTGCGTCTAACTAACGGTTTCGAAGTTACTTCGTACATCGGCGGTGAAGGCCACAACCTGCAGGAACACAGCGTAATTCTAATCCGTGGCGGTCGTGTAAAAGACTTACCGGGTGTGCGTTACCACACTGTACGCGGCGCATTAGACTGTGCTGGTGTAAGTGAACGTCGTCAAGGTCGTTCTAAGTACGGTGCTAAGCGTCCTAAGTCTTAACGTTTTCCGTTAAGTAAGGCCAAGCTAGTTTTTATTGAGATTCCAGTTTTGGGGTCCCTGAAGCATACGGAGAAATTGTTATGCCAAGACGTCGCGTTGTAGGACAACGTAAAATCCTACCAGATCCAAAGTTCAAAAGTGAGTTGCTGGCTAAGTTCATCAACGTCATTATGCAGGACGGCAAAAAGTCGACTGCAGAAAAAATTATCTACAAGGCACTAGATACTGCGTCTGAAAAGAAAGGCGAAGATCATTTAGTAATCCTTGAAGCAGCCCTGGACAACGTACGTCCATCAGTCGAGGTTAAATCTCGTCGTGTTGGTGGTTCTACTTACCAGGTACCATGTGAAGTTCGTCCAGTGCGTCGTAACGCACTAGCGATGCGCTGGTTGGTTGAAGCTGCACGTAAGCGTGGTGAAAAATCTATGGCTTTACGTCTAGCAGGTGAAATGTTAGACGCATCTGAAAACAAAGGTACTGCTGTTAAGAAGCGCGAAGACGTGCATCGTATGGCAGAAGCAAACAAAGCGTTTGCTCATTACCGCTGGTAATATCTTGGCGTGGGTTATACCCCACGCCTTACTTGCATTGCTAACACTCAGATTAAGCTAAGAGGGTATAAATCGTGGCTCGTACAACTCCAATTGAGCGCTACCGTAATATCGGTATCTGTGCTCATGTTGATGCTGGTAAAACCACTACAACTGAACGTGTTCTGTTCTACACTGGCTTATCTCATAAGATCGGTGAAGTTCATGATGGCTGTGCCACTATGGATTGGATGGAACAAGAGCAGGAACGTGGTATTACCATCACCTCAGCCGCAACGACTACTTTCTGGCGCGGAATGGATGCGCAGTTCACTGAGCACCGCATAAACATCATCGACACTCCGGGTCACGTTGACTTCACTATTGAAGTAGAGCGTTCTTTGAGAGTACTTGATGGTGCTGTGGTTGTTTTTTGTGGCTCATCAGGGGTAGAACCTCAATCTGAGACTGTTTGGCGACAAGCTGATAAGTATCATGTGCCGCGCTTAGTGTTCGTCAATAAGATGGACCGCGCAGGTGCAAACTTTGATAGCGTAGTCGACCAGATCCGTAATCGCCTTGGTGCGACTTGTGTACCGATTCAAATGAATATTGGTGCGGAAGAGGATTTTAACGGTGTTATCGATTTGATCAAAATGAAAGCGATTAACTGGTCTGAAGAAGATCAGGGAATGACTTTCTCTTATGAAGCTATCCCAGAGCATTTAGCCGAGAAAGCGGCAGAAATGCGCGAGTATTTGGTTGAGAGTGCAGCTGAAGCGACAGAAGAATTGATGGAAAAGTACCTAGAAGATGGGGAACTTTCAGAAGATGAGATCAAAAAGGCACTACGTATACGCACCTTAAACAATGAAATCGTATTGGCAACCTGTGGTTCTGCATTTAAGAACAAGGGTGTACAAGCGGTTCTTGATGCTGTGGTAGATTTTCTGCCATCGCCTGTCGAAGTTCCCGCAATTAAGGGGATTGATGACAATGAAGAAGAGACTTGTCGTCAAGCTGACGATAATGCTCCATTTGCGGCGTTAGCATTTAAGATTGCAACAGACCCATTCGTGGGTACCTTAACCTTTATTCGTGTTTATTCAGGCGTATTGGAGTCAGGTGCTGGCGTTTATAACTCTGTTAAGCAAAAGCGTGAACGTATTGGTCGTATGGTGCAAATGCACGCTAATGATCGTCAAGAGATTAAAGAAGTGCGCGCTGGCGACATCGCAGCTCTTATTGGTCTTAAAGACGTGACTACTGGCGATACATTATGCGATATCGATCACAAAGTAATTCTAGAGCGCATGGAGTTTCCTGAGCCTGTAATTACTATCGCTGTTGAACCAAGAACCAAGGCAGACCAGGACAAGATGGGGATGGCATTGCAAAAACTTGCAATGGAAGATCCGTCATTCCGTGTTGAGACTGATGAAGA
Source organism: Shewanella sp. 0m-8 (assembly GCF_052977265.1). Lineage (NCBI taxonomy): Bacteria > Pseudomonadati > Pseudomonadota > Gammaproteobacteria > Alteromonadales > Shewanellaceae > Shewanella > Shewanella sp. 0m-8. The sequence continues at coordinate 19,783 of NZ_JBRIMB010000036.1, forward strand.
ATCGGGACAAACACTGATCTCTGGTATGGGTGAGCTACACTTAGACATCATCGTAGACCGTATGCGTCGCGAGTTCGGTGTTGAATGTAATGTAGGTAAACCACAAGTTGCATATCGTGAGACTATCCGCAAAACAGTGGAAGTCGAAGGTAAATTCGTACGTCAATCTGGTGGTCGAGGTCAATTCGGTCACGTTTGGTTGAAACTAGAGCCTCAAGAAGAAGGTTTTGGTTACGAATTCGTCAACGATATTGTTGGTGGTGTGGTTCCTAAGGAATACATCCCAGCAGTTGATAAGGGTATTCAAGAGCAGATGAAGAGCGGTGTATTAGCTGGCTTCCCTGTTCTCGACATAAAGGTTACTTTGTATGACGGTTCATATCATGATGTGGACTCGAACGAAATGGCCTTTAAAGTCGCTGGTTCAATGGGCTTTAAAAAGGGTGCGCTTGAAGCAGACCCTGCCTTACTTGAACCTTGCATGAAAGTTGAAGTTACAACACCTGAAGATTATATGGGTGATGTGGTCGGAGACTTGAACCGTCGTCGTGGCCTTATTGAAGGTATGGATGATGGCATTGCAGGTGTTAAACTTGTGCATGCAACAGTACCGTTATCTGAAATGTTCGGTTATGCAACCGACTTGCGCTCTGCTAGTCAGGGACGTGCCTCATACTCTATGGAGTTTTTGAAGTACTCTGATGCACCGCAAAATGTTACTAAAGCAATAATAGAGGCCAGAGGCTAAACTGTCTCACTCTATTGTTGATATACTTAATTGCTATTGCTCGGTTTTAAGCCGAGCATTTTCTGAAAAGAAAGGAATATATCGTGGCTAAAGAAAAATTTGAACGCGTAAAACCGCATGTTAACGTTGGTACTATCGGACACGTTGACCATGGTAAAACTACTCTAACTGCTGCTATCTCTTCTGTGTTAACGAAGACTTACGGTGGTACTAAGCGTGACTTCGCACAGATCGATAACGCTCCAGAAGAGCGTGAGCGCGGTATTACAATTAATACTTCTCACATCGAATATGATACTCCATCACGTCACTACGCACACGTAGATTGTCCAGGTCACGCCGATTATGTTAAAAACATGATCACTGGTGCTGCACAGATGGACGGCGCAATCCTAGTAGTTGCTTCTACAGATGGTCCAATGCCACAAACTCGTGAGCACATCCTGCTTTCACGTCAGGTTGGCGTACCATTCATCATCGTATTCATGAACAAGTGTGACATGGTTGATGACGAAGAGCTTCTAGAGCTAGTAGAAATGGAAGTTCGTGAACTTCTAACTGAATATGACTTCCCAGGTGATGACTTACCAGTTATCCAAGGTTCTGCGCTTAAAGCCCTTGAAGGCGAGCCAGAGTGGGAAGCTAAGATCCTTGAGCTTGCAGAAGCACTAGATACTTATATTCCTGAGCCAGAGCGTGCTATCGATGGTGCATTCATTCTTCCAATCGAAGATGTTTTCTCAATCGCTGGTCGTGGTACTGTTGTTACTGGTCGTGTAGAGCGCGGTATCATCAAAGTTGGTGAAGAAGTAGAAATCGTTGGTATTAAAGATACAACTAAGTCTACTTGTACTGGTGTTGAAATGTTCCGTAAGCTTCTTGACGAAGGTCGTGCTGGCGAGAACTGTGGTGTTCTTCTACGTGGTATCAAGCGTGAAGACGTTGAACGTGGTCAAGTATTGGCTGCACCTGGTTCAATCACTCCACACACTACTTTCAAGTCAGAAATCTATGTTCTGTCTAAAGAAGAAGGCGGACGTCACACTCCATTCTTCAAAGGCTACCGTCCACAGTTCTACTTCCGTACAACTGACGTAACCGGTACTATCGAATTGCCAGAAGGCGTAGAGATGGTAATGCCTGGTGACAACGTAGCTATGACAGTAACTCTTATTGCTCCAATCGCGATGGACGAAGGTTTACGCTTCGCAATCCGTGAAGGTGGCCGTACAGTTGGTGCTGGTGTTGTAGCTGAGATCGTTGCTTAATTAGCAATCGTCTTAACTCGATACTGAAAAAGGCAGCTTAGGCTGCCTTTTTTGTTGCCTGAAGAAAAGTGAGGGCAGGGCTAGCATTCCAGATCTGACTGTGTATAATGACGCCACTTTGTTGAAATGAGTCAATTTGACGGTATTTCAAACAACGGGCTTGATCTCAGCGATGAAATCAGTATAATAGCCCCTCGCCTTAACCATTAGGCGATTTAAATTGGTCTGCCTTCGGGTTTGACGTAAAAAAAACAGCGACTCCGATTGTGAGTCGAACGGTTAAATCATCTCACTCTGCTTTTTCTATAAGGAAAATTGCTAGAGGGTGATTTTTTTGTGTACATTTTAGGAGCTCTGGTCAATGCAGAACCAAAGAATCCGTATCCGCTTAAAAGGATTTGATCATCGTTTGATTGATCAGTCTACTGCGGAAATCGTTGAAACTGCTAAGCGTACCGGCGCGCAGGTTCGTGGTCCAATTCCACTACCAACGCGTAAAGAACGTTATACCATTTTGACTTCTCCACACGTTAATAAAGATGCACGTGATCAGTACGAACTACGTACTCACAAGCGTCTTGTTGACATCGTTGAGCCGACTGAAAAGACTGTAGACGCACTTATGCGTTTAGATCTTGCGGCTGGTGTTGACGTTCAGATTAGCTTGGGTTAATTGAGATCCTTAGAAGAGGTTTGAGAGATGGCTATCGGTCTTATCGGTCGTAAAGTAGGTATGACTCGCATCTTCAATGAAGATGGCGCGTCGGTACCTGTAACAGTAATTGAAATTGCTGCTAACCGCGTAACCCAAGTGAGAACTTTGGATACAGATGGTTACCGTGCACTTCAAGTTACTACTGGTACCAAAAAAGCTAATCGCATCACTAAACCAGAAGCAGGTCACTTTGCTAAGGCAGGCGTTGAAGCCGGTCGTGGTTTATGGGAAATGCGTTTGGCAGATGGTGAAGGCGAGGGCATCGAAGTTGGTGCTGAGCTTAATGTAGATATCTTCGCTGACATAGCGAAAGTTGATGTTACTGGTCAATCTAAGGGTAAGGGCTTCCAAGGCGGTATTAAGCGCTGGAACTTCGCTACTCAAGATGCAACACATGGTAACTCACTGGCACATAGAGCTAACGGTTCTATTGGTCAAAACCAAACACCTGGTCGCGTTTTCAAAGGTAAGAAAATGTCTGGCCACATGGGTGCAGAGCGTGTTACGACACAGAATCTAGAAGTAATTCGTGTAGATGCTGAACGTAACCTGCTTTTGGTTAAGGGTGCAGTTCCAGGCGCTACTAATGGCGACCTGATCATCAAACCAGCTGTTAAAGCTTAAGGTCTGAGGAGATAGTAATGGAATTGGTATTGAAAGACGCACAGAGTGCTCTTGAAGTTTCCGAAGCTACCTTTGGCCGTGACTTTAATGAAGCACTGGTTCATCAGGTAGTTGTAGCTTACGCTGCAAACGCGCGTCAGGGCACTCGTGCTCAAAAGACTCGCGCAGAAGTAACTGGCTCTGGCAAGAAGCCATGGCGCCAAAAAGGTACTGGCCGCGCACGTGCTGGTACTGTTAAAGGCCCAATCTGGCGTGGCGGTGGCGTAACATTCGCTGCTAAAACACAAGATCACAGCCAAAAAGTTAACAAAAAGATGTACCGCGGAGCGCTGAAAAGCATTTTCTCTGAATTGGTACGTCAAGACCGTCTTATCGTTGTTGAGTCATTTGGCGTTGAAGCTCCTAAAACTAAAGAGCTAAAAGCTAAACTGAACGAAATGCAACTTGAAGACGTGTTGATTGTTACTCCAGAAGTTGACGAGAACTTGTTCTTAGCTGCTCGTAACTTGTACAAAGTTGACGTACGTGATGTTGCTGGTATTGATCCAGTTAGCCTTATCGCATTCAACAAAGTACTCGTAACCGCTGAAGCTATTAAGCAAATCGAGGAGATGCTGGGATGATAAGCGAAGAACGTTTGTTAAAAGTTATTCTTGCTCCACACATCTCTGAAAAGAGCACTGTGAATGCAGAGAAGAACAATACAGTTGTTTTCCGTGTAGCTATCGATGCAACTAAAGCTGAAGTTAAAGCTGCAGTAGCACAGCTATTCGAAGTTGAAGTCGATTCAGTTCGCACTTTGGTTAACAAAGGTAAAACTAAACGCACCGGCGCCCGTGTTGGCCGTCGTAGCGATTGGAAAAAAGCCTATGTTACTCTAGCTGAAGGTGCTGACATCGATTTCGTCGGCGGCGCTGAATAAGGCAAAGGAGAATTATCATGGCAGTTATTAAGTGTAAGCCAACCTCTCCAGGTCGTCGCCACTTAGTTAAAGTGGTGAACAGCGATTTGCATAAAGGTAAACCTTTTGCAGGCCTGTTGGCGAAAAAATCAAAAAGTGGTGGCCGTAATAATACGGGTCGTATCACTGTCCGTCACATTGGTGGTGGTCATAAGCAACATTATCGTCTAATCGACTTTAAGCGTAACAAAGACGGTATCCCTGCGAAGGTTGAGCGTTTGGAATATGATCCAAACCGTACAGCTAACATCGCTTTGGTACTATACGCTGATGGTGAGCGTCGTTATATTCTTGCTGCTAAAGGCATGAAAGCTGGTGATAAGATCCAGTCAGGTATCGATGCAGAGATCAAGAGCGGTAACGCACTGCCTCTACGCAACATCCCAGTGGGTAGCGTAGTACACGCAGTTGAAATGAAGCCTGCTAAAGGTGCTCAAATCGCGCGTTCAGCTGGTGCTTATGTACAAGTTATTGCTCGTGATGGCGCATACGCCACTCTACGTCTTCGCTCTGGCGAAATGCGTAAAGTGCCGGTTGATTGCCGCGCGACATTGGGTGAAGTTGGTAATGCCGAGCATATGCTACGCCAGTTAGGTAAAGCAGGTGCTAAACGCTGGAGAGGCGTACGCCCAACAGTTCGTGGTGTTGCAATGAACCCAGTAGATCACCCACATGGTGGTGGTGAAGGCCGTACTTCTGGTGGCCGTCACCCTGTATCACCTTGGGGTCAGCCTACTAAGGGTTATAAGACTCGTAGTAATAAACGCACCGACAAGTACATTGTACGTCGTCGCAATAAAAAGTAAGAGGATTCGCCATGCCACGTTCTCTCAAGAAAGGTCCATTCATTGACCTACACTTGCTGAAGAAGGTAGAGAAAGCGATGGAAGCGGGAGATAAAAAGCCAATTAAAACTTGGTCTCGTCGCTCTATGATCATTCCTAACATGATTGGAATGACCATCGCTGTCCATAATGGTCGTCAGCACGTACCTGTGTTCGTAACTGACGAAATGATCGGCCACAAGCTTGGTGAATTTTCACCAACTCGCACTTATCGCGGCCATGCTGCAGATAAGAAAGCGAAGAAGCGTTAATACGGGAGACATAAGATGGAAGTTTTAGCTAAACATCGTTTTGCCCGTACGTCGCCTCAAAAGTGTCGTTTGGTTGCAGATCAAATCCGTGGACTGCCTGTTGCTAAGGCTCTCGAAATTCTAACTTTCAGCCCTAAGAAAGCTGCAGTACTTGTTAAAAAAGTACTGGACTCTGCTATCGCCAATGCTGAGCACAATGAAGGTGCTGACATTGACGAATTAAGAGTTGGAGCGATTATGATCGATGAAGGTCCAACTATGAAACGTATCATGCCACGTGCCAAAGGCCGTGCTGATCGTATAATCAAGCGTACCAGCCACATTACTGTGGTTGTATCAGATCGCTAGGAGTTAGCAATGGGACAGAAAGTACATCCTAATGGTATCCGTCTGGGTATCACTAAGCCTTGGATCTCGACCTGGTACGCTGACAAGTCAGACTATGCCAATAACTTGAGCAGTGACTGGGAAGTGCGTAAGTTTCTTGAAAAGAAACTTAAGCAAGCATCAGTTTCTAAGATTGTTATCGAGCGTCCAGCAAAGAGTGTTCGCGTTACTATTCACACTGCCCGTCCAGGTGTTGTGATTGGTAAGAAAGGCGAAGACGTTGAGAAGCTACGCAACGCAGTTGCAAAGCTGACTGGTATTCCAGCTCAAATCAACATCGCTGAGATCCGTAAGCCTGAGCTAGATGCTAAGCTTGTTGCCGATGGCATCGCTTCGCAGCTAGAGCGTCGTGTTATGTTCCGTCGTGCTATGAAGCGCGCAGTTCAAAACGCAATGCGTCTTGGTGCTAAGGGTATCAAAGTTGAAGTGAGTGGCCGTCTAGGCGGCGCTGAGATTGCGCGTTCAGAGTGGTATCGTGAAGGTCGTGTACCTTTGCATACACTGCGTGCTGATATCGACTATTCTACTTCTGAGAGTCACACTCAATACGGTGTGATTGGCGTTAAAGTTTGGGTCTTCAAAGGCGAAGTTCTAGACGGCGTTCTACCTCAGCACGAAGAGCCGAAACAGCAGCCGAAGCGTAAGCCTCGCGGTAAATAGGAGAGCTGGCAATGCTGCAACCAAAAAGAATGAAGTTTCGCAAAATGTTCAAGGGCCGTAACCGCGGTCTAGCGAACGGCACTGAAGTTAGCTTCGGTGAATTCGGTTTGAAAGCTGTTGGACGTGGTCGTCTAACTGCTCGTCAAATTGAAGCTGCGCGTCGTGCTATGACACGTCACATTAAACGTCAAGGTCAGATCTGGATTCGCGTATTCCCTGACAAGCCAATTACCTCTAAGCCTCTTGAAGTGCGTATGGGTAAAGGTAAGGGTAACGTTGAATATTGGGTTTGCCAGATTCAACCTGGTAAGGTTCTTTACGAGATGAATGGTGTATCTGAGGAGTTAGCTCGTGAAGCTTTCACCCTAGCTGCTGCTAAACTACCTCTGAAGACTACCTTCGTAACTAAGACGGTGATGTAATGAAAGCGAGCGAACTAACAGAAAAGAGCGTTGAAGAATTGAACGCTGAACTGCTTGGTCTGCTGCGTGAGCAGTTTAATCTGCGTATGCAACACGCCACTGGTCAGTTGACTCAGACTCATCAGCTTAAAATCGTGCGTCGCAACATTGCGCGCGTTAAGACCATTATTACTTCTAAGGCGGGTGCATAATGTCTGATACTATCCGTACTTTGCAAGGTCGAGTACTTAGCGACAAGATGGACAAGTCTATCACTGTAGCTATTGAACGTAAGGTAAAACACCCTTTATACGGTAAGTTTATCAAGCGTACTACTAAGATCCATGCACATGACGAACAAAATCAGTGTAATGCTGGCGATGTCGTGACTATTCGCGAATGTCGTCCGCTGTCTAAGACTAAGTCTTGGACTCTGGTTGAAGTAATAAGAAAAGCTTAATTTTATTAAGCACTTAAACGAACGGCTCCTAAAGTTGGGGCCGTTTTTATTATTAGTACTATCTATTCCTATTTTTAGGTGTTACACTTGCGCGCCAATTTTGACTAAATTAAAGTCAGAATTAGGGTAAAATGTAGCCCCTTTGTGGGATTGTGAAGTAACGATAGCGGAGCACTTAAAATGATCCAAATGCAATCGACTCTAGAAGTCGCCTGTAATAGCGGCGCTCGTAGAGTTCAGTGTATTAAGGTCTTGGGTGGCTCTCATCGTCGTTATGCCGGTATCGGCGACGTCATCAAGGTTTCTGTTAAAGAAGCTATTCCTCGCGGTAAAGCGAAGAAAGGTGATGTATATAACGCGGTGGTAGTCCGTACTAAGAAAGGCGTACGTCGTCCAGACGGTTCTGTCATTCGCTTCGATCGGAACGCAGCGGTATTGCTTAACGCAAACCTTGCACCGATTGGTACTCGTATCTTTGGACCTGTGACACGTGAGCTGCGTACTGAGCAGTTTATGAAGATTGTGTCATTGGCACCAGAAGTACTGTAAGGAGCTTCAAAATGGCAGCTAAAATACGTCGTCAAGACGAAGTAATTGTACTAGCAGGTAAAGACCAGGGTAAACGCGGTAAGGTTTCTCAGGTTCTTCCAACTGGTAAATTAATTGTAGAAGGTCTTAACCTTGTCAAGAAACACCAAAAGCCAAACCCACAATTGGGCGTAGCTGGCGGTATTGTTGAGCAAGAAGCACCGATACAAGCATCAAACGTAGCGATTTTCAACTCTGCCACTGGCAAAGCTGATCGCGTTGGTTTCCGATTTGAAGACGGCAAAAAAGTTCGTTTCTTTAAGTCGAACAGTGAACTCGTTAAGTAATTTGGAGTAAACGATGGCGAAACTGCATGATAAATACAAAGAGACTGTTAGTCCTGAACTTGTAACCAAGTTTGGTTTTACCAGTGTCATGCAAGTCCCTCGGATTGAAAAGATCACCCTTAATATGGGTGTTGGCGAAGCAGTAGCAGATAAGAAAGTTATGGAGCATGCGCTTCGTGACATGACTGCTATCGCTGGTCAGAAGCCAGTAGTGACTGTAGCTCGTAAGTCAGTTGCTGGTTTTAAAATCCGTGAAGGCTACCCAATTGGCTGTAAGGTTACACTGCGCGGTGAGCGTATGTGGGAATTCTTAGAGCGTTTAGTTGATATCGCGATCCCTCGTATTCGTGACTTCCGTGGTTTGAGCGCTAAGTCGTTCGATGGCCGTGGTAACTATGCGATGGGCGTACGTGAGCAAATCATCTTCCCAGAGATCCAATACGATAAAATCGATAAGATCCGCGGTATGGATATTGTAATCACTACTTCTGCGACGAATGATGAAGAAGGCCGAGCTTTGCTCGAAGGCTTTAACTTCCCATTCAAGAAATAAGGGTAGCGTAATGGCAAAAAGTTCAATGAAAGCACGTGAAGCAAAACGTGCACAGCTCGTAGCAAAGTTCGCTGAAAAGCGCGCTGCACTTAAAGCTATCATTAGCAGTCCAGCAACATCTGATGATGATCGTTGGGATGCAGTACTTAAGTTACAAGCTCTACCACGTGACTCTAGCGCGGCGCGTCAGCGCAATCGCTGTAGTCAAACTGGTCGCCCACATGGTTTCCTACGTAAATTCGGCCTTAGCCGTATTAAATTACGTGAAGCAACTATGCGCGGTGAAGTTCCTGGTCTACGCAAGGCCAGCTGGTAAGCACTTGTCACGGAGTAAGCTAATATGAGCATGCAAGATCCTATTGCGGATATGTTAACACGTATTCGTAACGGCCAAGCTGCTAAACACGTATCTGTGAAGATGCCTTCTGCTAAGCTTAAAATCGCTATCGCGAAAATGCTTAAAGAAGAAGGTTATATCACTGACTACGCCGTAGCAGATGAAGCCAAGCCTGAATTGGAAATCACTTTAAAGTATTTCCAAGGTCAGCCAGTCGTTGAGACTATCCAGCGCGTTAGCCGTCCTGGTCTTCGTATTTACAAAGGTAAAAACGAACTTCCAAAGGTTATGGGCGGACTGGGTGTCGCTATTGTGTCCACTTCTCAAGGTTTGATGACTGATCGTACTGCCCGCCAAAATGGCATGGGCGGGGAAGTTATCTGCTACGTAGCATAAGGAGCTAGCAATGTCTCGTGTCGCAAAAGCACCAGTCGCTATCCCTGCAGGCGTAGAAGTGACTTTAAACGAACAAACTATCACCGTAAAAGGTACTAAAGGTAGTTTGACTCGAGTTATTAACTCTGACGTTTCTGTTGTTGTTGAAGACAATGAAATCAAGTGTTCACCAGTTGAAAGCGCTAAAACCGCTGCTCAAGCTGGTACAGCTCGTGCATTAATCAACAACATGGTTGTTGGTGTTACTGAAGGTTTCGTTAAGAAACTACAGTTAGTTGGTGTTGGTTACCGTGCAAAACTTGCCGGTAAAGATATCGATTTGACTCTAGGTTTTTCACATCCTTTGGTTCACAAACTTCCTGACGGCGTAACAGCTGAATGTCCATCACAAACTGAAATCGTACTTTCTGGTACTGATAAGCAGTTGATCGGACAAGTAGCAGCTGAGATTCGCGGTTACCGTCCACCAGAGCCTTACAAAGGTAAAGGTGTTCGCTATGCTGACGAACAAGTACGCCGTAAAGAGGCTAAGAAGAAGTAAGGTAATACGATATGGATAAGAAAACATCTCGCTTACGCCGCGCTCTACGTGCCCGTAAGAAGATCCAAGAGCTGGGCGTTAATCGTCTGGTTGTACATCGTACACCACGTCACACTTACGCTCAGGTCATTAGCCCTGAAAACGTAGTGTTGGCGGCAGCTTCTACTGCTGAAAAAGCAGTAACCGAGCAGCTAAAGTACACAGGTAACGTAGATGCAGCTAAAGTAGTGGGTAAAACCGTTGCTGAGCGCGCTATCGAAAAAGGCGTAGCTGTAGTTGCATTCGATCGTTCCGGCTTCAAGTATCACGGACGCGTTGCTGCATTAGCAGACGCTGCTCGTGAAGCTGGCCTCAAGTTCTAAGGAATGATGAAAAATGGCTAAATTTGAAGCTCAACAGCAAAAAGACGATCTGCAAGAGAAATTAGTTGCAGTAAATCGTGTTTCTAAAGTAGTTAAAGGCGGACGTATCTTTAGCTTCACTGCACTAACTGTAGTGGGTGATGGTAACGGTAAAGTCGGTTATGGCTATGGTAAAGCGCGTGAAGTACCAGCAGCAATTCAGAAAGCAATGGAAAAGGCTCGCCGTAACATTGTAAACGTTGAATTGAACAATGGTACTTTGCACCACCCTGTAAAGGGTCGTCACACTGGTTCACGTGTTTACATGCAACCAGCCTCTGACGGTACCGGTATTATTGCCGGTGGCGCAATGCGTGCCGTATTGGAAGTAGCAGGCGTTCATAACGTTCTGTCAAAAGCATACGGTTCTACTAACCCGATTAACATCGTTCGCGCTACTGTCGATGCGTTGGTGAATATGAAATCACCTTCACAAATCGCAGCTAAGCGTGGCCTGAATGTTACTGAAATTCGAGGTTAATGCACCATGGCTACTAAAACACTTAAAGTAACTCAGACTAAAAGTTCAATCGGCCGCTTACCAAAGCACCGTGCAACTTTGACAGGTCTTGGTCTACGCCGCATTAATCACACTGTTGAACTAGAAGATACTCCTTCAGTTCGCGGTATGATTAACAAGGTTTACTACATGGTTTCGGTGGAGGAAGTATAAGATGCGTCTAAATACTCTATCACCTGCTGCAGGTGCTAAGTCAGCAGCTAAGCGTGTAGGTCGCGGTATCGGTTCAGGCACTGGTAAAACTTGTGGCCGTGGTCACAAAGGCCAGAAGTCTCGTTCTGGTGGCGGCGTTCGCGTCGGTTTCGAGGGTGGTCAAATGCCACTTAAGATTCGTTTGCCTAAGTTTGGTTTTACCTCGCGTAAAGCGTTGGTATCTGCCGAAATTCGCATTAGCGAGTTGGCTAAAGTTAACGGTGATGTTATCGACCTAAATGCGCTGAAAGATGCGAATCTAGTTACTCGCAACATACAGTTTGCTAAAATCGTTCTTTCAGGTACCATTGAGCGCCCTGTGACCGTTAAAGGTCTGAAGGTAACCCAAGGTGCACGTGCAGCTATTGAAGCTGCCGGTGGCAAGATCGAGGAATAATACGTCGATGGCAAAACCAGGACTTGATTTAAAAAGCGCGAAAGGCGGTTTATCAGAATTGAAAACCCGTCTCCTGTTCGTGATTGGTGCAATTATCGTCTTTAGAGCCGGTTCGTTTGTACCAATTCCTGGTATTGACGCTGCTGTATTAGCAGAGCTGTTTAATCAGCAAAAGGGGACCATCCTAGGCATGTTTAACATGTTCTCTGGTGGTGCCCTTGAACGTGCCTCTATCTTCGCATTAGGTATCATGCCGTATATTTCGGCATCGATCATAATGCAGTTGTTGACTGTGGTTCATCCTGCACTTGCTGAATTGAAAAAAGAAGGCGAGTCGGGAAGAAAGAAAATCAGTCAATATACTCGATACGGCACATTGGTCCTGGGTACGTTCCAGGCAATCGGTATCGCAACAGGTCTACCAAACTTGGTTCCAGGGTTAGTTGTTAACCTAGGATTCAGTTTCTACTTCGTTGCTGTAGTGAGCTTAGTGACAGGAACAATGTTCCTAATGTGGCTAGGTGAGCAAATTACCGAAAGAGGCATAGGTAACGGTATCTCGATTCTTATTTTCGCAGGTATTGTTGCTGGCCTGCCATCTGCTATCGGCCAAACAGCCGAGCAGGCGCGTCAAGGCGACTTGAATGTACTAGTATTGTTGTTGCTAGCAGTGATTGTTTTCGCTGTTACTTATTTTGTGGTTTTCGTTGAGCGTGGACAACGTCGTATCGTTGTTAACTATGCAAAGCGTCAGCAGGGCCGTAAGGTTTTTGCAGCGCAGAGCACTCACTTACCGCTTAAGATTAATATGGCTGGTGTAATCCCGCCTATTTTTGCGTCCAGCATCATTTTGTTCCCAGGCACACTGGCTCAGTGGTTTGGTCAAAATGAGTCCATGTCATGGTTAAGTGATTTTTCACTGGCTGTGTCACCAGGACAACCGCTGTACTCATTATTATATGCAACAGCGATTATTTTCTTCTGTTTCTTCTATACTGCGTTGGTATTTAACCCTCGCGAAACAGCAGATAACTTGAAGAAGAGTGGTGCGTTTATTCCCGGGATTCGTCCTGGAGAACAGACTTCGCGTTATATTGATAAAGTTATGACCCGCCTAACATTAGCTGGCGCGTTATATATAACCTTTATCTGCTTAATTCCGGAGTTCATGTTAATTGCGTGGAAAGTACAGTTCTATTTTGGCGGTACTTCACTACTAATTATGGTAGTCGTAATCATGGACTTCATGGCTCAGGTTCAGACGCATATGATGTCTCATCAGTATGAGTCTGTAATGAAGAAGGCTAACTTGGTAAACAAAGCGAATTTAGATCGCTTTGGTCGCTAAGATAGCAATCTCGGAGTGATGAAATGAAAGTTCGAGCTTCCGTGAAGAAGATCTGCCGTAACTGCAAGATCGTAAAGCGTAGTGGCGTTGTACGTGTGATTTGTGTTGAACCTAAACACAAACAGCGTCAAGGCTAAACAAAAATTGACCAGCCCAGTCCGGGCTGGTCAAAATATTATTTGCTAAATTGTCGTCTGTCGAGTATCCTACCGGGCTTTTCACAGATGACCTTTAACTTAAGGAGTGCATAGTGGCCCGTATCGCTGGCATTAACATTCCTGATCAAAAGCATACAGTCATTGCATTGACTGCTATCTACGGCATCGGTCGTACTCGCGCACAAGCTATTTGCGCGGCTACTTCTATTGCTGAAGATGCTAAGATCAAGGAATTGAGCGAAGCTCAAATTGATACTCTACGCGAAGAAGTTGCCAACTACATTGTAGAAGGTGATTTACGTCGTGAAGTTTCCATGAACATCAAGCGTCTTATGGACCTTGGTTGTTACCGTGGCCTTCGCCATCGTCGTAGCCTTCCCCTTCGTGGGCAACGTACTAAGACCAATGCGCGTACGCGTAAAGGTCCACGTAAACCAATCAGAAAGTAACGGGGTAATCCAGAATGGCTAAAGTTCCGTCACGTTCTCCGCGTAAGCGTGTACGTAAACAGGTTGCTGATGGTATGGCGCATATCCATGCGTCTTTCAACAACACAATTATTACCATTACAGATCGTCAAGGTAACGCACTATCTTGGGCAACTTCTGGTGGTTCAGGTTTCCGTGGTTCACGTAAATCTACCCCATTTGCTGCACAGGTTGCTGCTGAGCGTGCAGGTACTGCTGCTCAGGACTACGGTGTTAAAAACCTAGAAGTTTTTGTGAAGGGTCCAGGTCCAGGACGCGAATCAGCGATTCGTGCACTAAACTCGGTTGGTTATAAGATTACTAACATTACCGATGTGACGCCTATCCCTCATAATGGTTGTCGTCCTCCTAAGAAACGTCGCGTTTAATTCGTCGTTTTTAATAGGATAGTTGGAGAAAGAACATGGCAAGATACTTGGGTCCAAAGCTCAAGCTCAGCCGCAGAGAAGGTACAGACCTTTTCCTAAAAAGCGGCGTGAGAGCAATCGATTCGAAGTGTAAGCTTGAAACTGCACCTGGACAACACGGCGCTCGTAAGACCCGTCTGTCTGAGTATGGTGTTCAGCTACGCGAGAAACAAAAAGTTCGTCGTATTTATGGTGTGCTAGAAAAGCAATTCCGTAACTACTACAAAGATGCTGCACGTACTAAAGGTAACACTGGTGAAAACCTACTTACTCTTTTAGAAACCCGTCTAGATAACGTTGTTTATCGCATGGGCTTTGGTGCAACACGCGCTGAATCACGTCAGCTAGTTAGTCATAAGTCAATTATGGTTAATGGTAGCGTCGTTAACATTCCATCATTCAAAGTGTCTGCGAATGATGTAGTGAGCGTTCGTGAAAAGTCTCGCACTCAAGCTCGTATTAAAGCGGCTTTAGAAGTGTCGGCTCAACGCGAAAAGCCAACATGGGTTGAAGTTGACAACACTAAGATGGAAGGTGCTTTCAAGCGCATTCCTGAGCGTAGTGATTTGTCTGCGGAAATTAACGAACAGCTGATCGTCGAACTTTACTCTAAGTAAGGTTAAAACAAAAGAGAGGACACAATGCAGGGTTCTGTTACAGAATTTCTTAAACCGCGTCTCGTTGATATCGAGCAGGTTAATCCAACACGTGCCAGGGTTACACTGGAGCCGCTTGAGCGTGGTTTTGGTCACACTCTAGGTAACGCGTTGCGTCGTATCCTATTGTCGTCTATGCCAGGCTGCGCGGTTACCGAAGTAGAGATTGATGGTGTACTGCATGAATACAGTAGCAAGGAAGGCGTGCAAGAGGATATCCTTGAGATACTACTAAACCTTAAAGGTTTGGCAGTAGTTATCGAAGGGAAAGACGAAGCTATGCTTACGCTAAGTAAGTCAGGCGCAGGCCCTGTTACTGCAGCAGATATCACGCATGATGGTGATGTTACTATCATGAATCCTGACCATGTTATCTGTCATTTGACAGGTAATAATGACGTCAGCATGCGTATCCGCGTAGAGCGTGGTCGTGGTTATGTACCGGCTTCTGCCCGTGCACAAACCGAAGACGATGATCGCCCTATCGGCCGTTTGTTGGTTGATTCTTCGTTCTCACCTGTTGCTCGCATTGCATACAATGTAGAAGCAGCTCGTGTTGAGCAGCGTACAGACTTAGACAAACTCGTTATTGATATGACCACAAATGGTACTATCGATCCTGAGGAAGCTATCCGTCGCTCTGCAACAATTCTTGCTGAACAGCTAGATGCGTTTGTTGAGTTACGTGATGTGACTGAGACTGCACCAGTAGAAGAGAAGCCGGAGTTCGATCCGATATTGTTGCGTCCTGTCGACGATTTAGAGCTAACTGTACGTTCAGCCAACTGTTTGAAGGCTGAAGCGATTCATTACATCGGCGATCTGGTACAACGCACTGAAGTTGAGCTGCTTAAGACTCCTAACTTAGGTAAGAAATCTCTTACTGAAATTAAGGATGTTTTAGCGTCTCGCGGACTGTCGTTAGGTATGCGTCTGGAAAACTGGCCTCCAGCTAGTTTAGCAGACGACCTTTAAGTCCAGATTAGTACAGATATAGGTAATAAGGATTAGGTCATGCGCCATCGTAAGAGTGGTCGTCAACTAAACCGTAACAGCAGTCATCGTCAAGCTATGTTCCGTAACATGGCTTGCTCAATAGTTCGTCACGAAGTGATTAAAACTACTGTAGCTAAAGCGAAAGAACTGCGTCGCGTAGTTGAACCTCTAATAACACTTGCTAAGAGTGATAGCGTTGCAAACCGCCGTTTGGCATTTGCTCGTACTCGCGACGCTGAAGTCGTTGGTAAGTTATTTACTGAATTGGGTCCACGTTTCCAGGAACGTCCTGGTGGATATACCCGTATTCTTAAGTGCGGTCTACGTACTGGTGATAAAGCGCCTATGGCGTATATTGAACTAGTAGGTCGTCCTGAAGCAGCTGAAGCTGTTGAAGACACTGCAGAGTAAATAAGTCTTAGTTTTAAAAGGCCGAACAATAGTTCGGCCTTTTTTATGCCTGAAATAAATTAATTTAATATGCTTCCCCTCTTTAGAAACCGCTCGATACTCATTAAGTATAAACATGCGATGATTCAGCGTGGGTCTAATGCTTCTGTAAAAATGATATTGATGGCTCCATGTTTCAGCCATCTTCGGTAACGGTTCCAGCTAGACTTTACCTGCTCCATCCCTCCGGTATATTTTACCTGCTATACCTATATAGCCGTTCAATACTGAGATTCGTAGAGTGTGAATTCAATATATCGGAAAGATGCTTATTCAATGTCAGTACGATGCAAGGTCATGCTGCTCGCAACCAGCTAAGATCATAGTTGGCCTGTTATACCAATCAGTATAAAGATTTGGTCGCTCAGCGAGAGTTTAGCGGCACTGAGACAAGGTCATTAAATGCTCATCGTTAACTGCTCCTGCGTTACTCTACCTCCTATATCCATATAGTCGTGCAGTAATGATATTCACCACATCTGACCTTCAGGGATGGAGGAAATGTCTTATGTATGTCGGGAACATACAAGACCATGTGGTTTGCAACGAGTGAAGAGCATAGTAATTCTACGTTTAAGCTCGTTAATACAGTATCAGAGCCGCTAAAACTCGCTATTCTGGCGCGTTTTTGGCTGCCTACTTCTGCGTTGAACAACTTCACAACGGAGTGACCATTCTTTCAGTTATTCGCCTTGAATTAGTTTGCCAAAAAACGTTCTGAGTAGATCAACTTCTTATACTGATTGGTATTAACGCAGCATTCGCGGCGTTAGCCTTGTTCAAAGTTGAAGTGCAGTACGGAGTATTTATGGCTGCTTACTTCAGTGTTGAATGATGTTTCAAGGGGGCAACAGTCCCATCATGTATTTGACTAGACATAATTTGCCTAAAATACTCTGGTAGAGCGCTTTATTATAGTGATTATAATTATCTCAGGAAGTTTTCAGTTAGCTAACTCCATGAGCCAAGATGTTAGCGATATCCACAGGCTAGTCGTTGCTGATTTGACTGCAATGCTAAGAACATGGAGTATGAATACTCAACGAGAAACGTAAACAGTGTTATCCGCAATATCAATTGATATAAGCAGGTGTTCTACTTAAAGTTAGTTCCCGGCATAATTAAGTAACTATCTGACTGTTCGGACGCATTATTTTTAGGTCACTTAACGCTGAATGGGGACATAACAACAGTAGAAGCAGATCTTTGATGTGAACCCTATTTAATCGTACTCGATATGCCAAGGTGCTCGTTCGCTTTGTGAAGCGTAATGGTAGGACTGCATATGTGTGTTTTTCGGATGCCTTCCTATTGTGCATCTTCCTTTCGAGGGCTATAAAGCTTACTTCAAACCCAATCTCTTCAACCCAAACTTAATCTCAAGCTCAAGCATAACCTGACGCAGCCTCTATTCTTGAGCTCATTTAATACCTCTTTGATACTATTAGTTAGATTTGTAGGAATATCTATTTTTTTGGTTGGTTTCTAGATGTTATTTCTGGCCGTTTTTGATTATGTTGTACTAAGTAAGCCTATATCAGCCTTATCAATACGTTTAGACGATAAATAGCTGCAATGCTGCCCAAAGGTGTCACGGTTGTATAGTGCGTGATAGAGAGCGTTACTGGCGTCCGGATAGCCTAGTGGTTGAACCTTATCTATTTTGATAGATACAAAAAAGCCTTCATGACGAAGGCTTTTTGATTAAGATGATAACGAGCTAGGCTTAGTAACCGCCAGTTTTTTGCTCTTGGTTATAATCCAGTTTCTCATGAGTTTGACCCATGGCTTCGGCAACTTCTGGTGGCATGTAGTTTTCATCATGCTTAGCCAGAACTTCAGTCGCTTGTAACACGCCCGGTGCAGCAAGTACGCCCTGCGCCACAATGCCTTGTCCCTCACGGAATAGATCTGGTAATAGGTCGTCATAAGTTACGATGATTTCACCACCTGCAGCGTCATGTACAGCAAACTCTACATGCAAACTCTCAGGGTCACGTACCATAGAGCCAACGGTTACCATACCGCCGACACGAATACGTTGACCAATCTCAGGCATAACCCCAGTATCTTTCTTACCTTGTACAATTTCAGTGGGTGTAAAGAAAAGGTTCAAGTTTGAATTCAGCGCATATAAAAGCAAAGAAGCGATTGCTGCTACACCGACAATTAGGGCTACAGCAAGGGTAAGGCGTTTTTTACGTCTAGGATTCACTATTTAATACTCCGAGTTTCTTTAAGGCGATCTTCGCGTTGGATCTTCTTTGCGATTTCAACTAATACCTTACGTTTCTGTCTAACACTAAGGACAACCAGGGTACCTAGTGAAAGAAAAGTTACACCATAAGCCAACCATACATAAAAAGCATAGCCGCCCATGTTGAAAAATTCACTAATTGAGTCGAACTGCATTATTTGACCCCTTCTGCTTTAGCAAGTTCACGCACCCATGGACGCATTCCATTTCGTGCTAAAATTTCTGATCTAAATCTCACTAATGTAATCGCACCGATCATTAATCCGAAGCCTGCGATGTTAATCAATAACGGGTATAGCATTTCTGTTGGCATCGTAGATTTTTCTGTGATGCGTATAGTTGAAGGCTGATGTAGTGAGCTCCACCAATCAACAGAGTACTTGATGATTGGAATGTTAATAACACCTACGATTGCTAAGATCCCAGCGGCTCTTGCTGCAAGCACTTTATCTTCAAAAGATGCATATAAAGAGATCACACCCAAGTATAAAAACAACAAGACTAGTTCAGAGGTTAGTCGTGCATCCCATACCCACCAAGTGCCCCACATCGGCTTACCCCACGTTGCCCCCGTAATCAGTGCAATAAAGGTAATCACCGCACCAATAGGTGCAATCGCAGCGGCGGCCCAATCAGCAGATTTTATTTGCCACACTAGACCAATGAATGATGAAGTCGCCATTGCCATGTAAGCGGCCATTGACATCGACGCTGCAGGTACATGGATAAAGATGATTCTATAGCTGTCACCTTGCTGATAATCGGTTGGAGCAAATGCTAAGCCCCATACTGTACCAATACCGATAAAAGAGATGGCAAGCATGGCAAACCAAGGTAGTAGGGTGCCTGAGAGTTTGTAGGCGCGTTCAGGATCCGCGTATGGATGTAACCATTTCCACATTTTAGTTAGTACTCACTCGTAAGGATGCACCAATTGCAAAAGGTGCTAACGTTAATGAACCGACCAGCATTGCGCCAATAATAGCGAGCTGACCATCATAGGGTAAATTCATACCAGCAGCATCAATCGCGCTGGTAGCAAAAATTAAAACAGGAATATATAAAGGCAATATCAATAGGCTTAATAACACGCCGCCTTTACGTAAACCTACAGTTAGAGCTACACCAATGGCTCCCAGTAAACTTAATACCGGTGTACCGAGGGCTAGTGTCGCAATCAATGCGCCATAGCTATTACCGTCTAGATGCAGTAACACTGCTAATAAAGGTGCAACTAAAATTAAAGGTACACCTGTTAATATCCAATGCGCCAGTACTTTAGCCAATACCATCAAAGGTAAAGGTTGAGGACTCAGTAGCATTTGCTCCAAGCTACCATCAGCGTAATCCGCCTTAAATAAACGTTCGAGCGATAGCATTGATGCTAATAGTGCCGCAACCCAAATAATGCCAGGTGCAACGCGTGTTAATACTTGAGGCTCGGGTCCGATGCCAAGTGGGAACAGGGTAACCACTAGGACAAAAAACAGTAGCGGATTGAAAATATCACCGCGATGTCTTATAGCTATCTGCAGATCCCGCTTTAACAGCGTGTTAAACGCTTTGGTATAACTGATACCTTTCTTCATTGCCAAACCTTATACAAAGCGATAATCGAGACGAATTTTACGAAGAATATCATCACCAATCACACCCATATCTTGGTGTGTGGTCAATATTACGCATCCCCCCCGTTTTGCATGGGCTAAAAACAGGTGTTCGAGTTCTTCAACGCCTTTCTTATCGATAGCGGTAAAAGGCTCATCAAGTAGCCATATCTTACAGTTGGTATGCCATAGTCTAGCGAGTGCTGTTCGTCTATGTTGACCTGCTGATAAATGACCTGCGAGCGCTTCTTCAAAACCTGACAGATTGACCTTAGATAGAATTTCACGAGTATCGAATTCATCATACCCACTAATTCTTAAATTGAAGTTAAGATTTTCTTCGGCTGTTAACTCACTTTTAACACCAGCAAGGTGGCCAAGATACAATAACTCATCATTGTACTCGTCACGACAGCGGTTTATGTCTTCACCCTTAAAGTTGATTTGCCCGGCATAGGGGCGAGATAAACCGGCGATAATCCGCAAAAGACTTGTTTTGCCAGCACCGTTAGGACCTTCGATTTGAACGATCTCACCTTCAAAAATATCGAAGCTAAGTTCATCAAATAGAATACGTTCTTCTCTGATGCAGGTTAAGTTATTAGCTGATACCAGTGTTGTTGCTTTTGATTTTTCTACCACTGAGCCCTCTATATCAAGCTGTATGAAAACACAAGAGATACTAACACATACACTTTCAAGCGTTTAGTCTTGCTTGTTGCTAAGTGTCAGCAATTTGATGTAGTTCGAATATTATGTATTTTCTATGAACTTTTTAAACATTTGCTAATATATTAACCTTTTTGAGAGTTATGTCTTGCGAAAACCCCATTGTCGCGATTAATATCACAAAAAGATGCCATTTGTTGAACTTTGTAGTAACCTAGCCGAGATTTAAGAAGTCTGCCGAATTTTATGAGGGCAGCGTGAGCTTTGTTAGAATTTGCATTAGGAACGTATAAAATGAAAAAATTATTAGCACTGACTGCAGCTGCAGCTTTGACTCTGTCTACAAGCGCTTTTGCCCAAGATGGTAAGGCTGTATATGACAAGGCATGTCAAGTATGTCACAGCATGGGTGTTGCTGGCGCGCCAAAGTCACATGACGCAGCGGCATGGGAGCCACGCCTAGCTAAAGGCATGCCGGCTCTAGTATCTTCTGTTAAGTCAGGCCTAAATGCTATGCCACCAGGCGGCATGTGTACTGATTGCTCTGATGAAGATTACACGAAAGCAATCGAGTACATGTCTAAGTAACTTTTAGTTAGACATTAAAAAAAGCCGGCATTAGCCGGTTTTTTTGTACCTGTTATTTGGTCTGCCATGTTGTTAGGCCGGGCTATTAAGATGTTTTATACCAATTAGTATAAAGATTTGGTCGCTCAGCGAAAGTTTAGCGGCACTGAGACAAGGTCATCAAATGCTCCTCGGTAACTGCTCCTGCGTTACTCTACCTCCTATATCCATATAGTCGTGCATTAATGACATTCACCACATCTGACCTCCAGGGATAGAGGAAATGTCTTATGTATGTCGGGAACATACAAGACCATGTGGTTTGCAACGAGTGAAGCGCATAGTTGAACTAGGTTAAGCTCCCTCTTGTTCCATAAGAGTCACAGTATCAGAGCCGCTAAAACTCGCCATTCTGGTGCGTTTTTGGCTGCCTACTTCTGCGTTGAACAACTTCACAAGGGAACAACCATTCATTCAGTTATTAGCCTTGAATTAATTTGCCAAAAAACGTTCTGAGTAGATCAACTTCTACAGATTGGTATTAGCCATGCATAGTGAGGTGTAACTTCCTTTATCTTGAGGATCTGAATTGGCAGGCAAGGTATCCGTTTATATATTATCTAATGACTTTGGTGAACAATTTATAGAGTGGGATTTATTTGGGGTTTACGCGTAAGAACCATTCATTAGCTTGAATGAAGAATGTTTATACAAAATACCTGTCGTTAATGGAGCGGGTTTAACCTGACTATTTTGATGATGCTTAAGCTGAAAGGGGAGGCATCATCATCGGTACAATTTCCTGCCTCATAATATAGACATAAAAAAACCGGCTAATGCCGGTTTTCTCATTGGTAATTAGGATTTACTGTACTTGAGTATCTAGTACGAGTTGGCCAGTTTCACCGACTTTAACCATGGCTAGTGTGCCCTGGATATCACCCGTTTGCGCTCTAACGCTGCCATGTTTAGAAAGTACTGCAATGACTTCAACTGCTTTTGCGTCACTCAACTTAACGTTACCACCCATATTGGTGCTGTCGTCTAGCGTGATGGTTACCGGTAGAGACTCAGCAGAAACTTTAGTCGCTGCAAGTGGAACCTTTGGACCTTCAGTTGAACGAGCGAAGATGAATAACATATCAGTGCTAGACACTTTAGCTTGTAGTTCTGGAGAGATGGAGACTTCAACAGTAACAGTTTTAGCGGTTGCATCAGACTTTACATTCTTGTGAGCGTCATCATTTGGCATAACGCCTTCAGAGTTCATTCGCATTTTTGCGCTATCGATAGCGTTCATGATTGCACCACGATCTACGTCGCTGCGGTCGCTATCTAGGATTAGCTGCCATGCGTTAATCGCTTTTTGATAATCAGCTGTGAAGAATGAATCCATACCAACAAGTAATAATGTTGATGGGTCTTCAGCATCAAGTGCTAAAGCCTGATCAACGAGCGCTTGCACTGCTGGGGTCATCTGCTGGTTTGAACGGTAATAAAGCGCAGTGGCTTTAGGGCCAAGCAGTTCAGCATGGACGCCGACAAGATCCATCGTCTTATCGAATGCTTTAATTGCATCATCGTAACGATTTGCAGAGATATAAGCGTGGCCTAGGCCAAACCATAATTGACTATTCTCTGGCTCAGCTTGTACTTGCGCTTCCATCATCTCTACACGCTGAGACATGATCTGCTCGGTTGTCTGGCCAGAATGTGGATCATTTGCAGTCATTGGTTGGTCTAGGTTTTTGTATGCACCCAAAGTTGAGTACATGTAACCGCAAATACCAATAATAACTGCAGACATGACTGAAGGCCAAAGAATACTTTTTGGCTTAAGGTTGTTAACGAGTGATTCATCGTTACCTTGTTTCATATCTTGAAGTAAGCTGATTTCGAGCTCTTTCTTTAGTGCGTCAAACTCAGGTTGATCGAGTCGCTCATCTTCAAGTTCTTTCTCTAATGTTGAAAGGCGTTCATTGAATAATTCAAGGTTGGTATCTTTACGAACACCCGCTTCTTCAGCTCTCAGCATACGCTGCTGGCGGAAGTGTGGGAACCAAATTAGCGCTAAGCTAACCAACAGGAATGAGGCTATTAAAATCCAGAATGTGGTCATTATGTCTATTTCACTTTCGTTTGCGAAAAAGCGGATTCACCGCTGAACTAGGGATAAGATTATACGTAAAGATTATTCATTGAACAGTAATATAACCTTAAAAGGTCATAGTTGAGTACTTGTTCACAAATTGATTCTATTTGTAAATCTTATTGAAACTTACGGGAACTTTGTCTGTCAGACCTTAAAATTCCGCTAAATATGCTCGGTTTACAGTGGAATGTGATCTGCAATTGTTTATGTGTGTTTGTTAATAAGATAGGGGAAGAATGCGACAAGTCACCCATATTTGTACGAAATAGGCAGACATTAACAATAGCAAATACTAAACTGAGCTAAAATTTGTACCTTTTAATAGTGTTAACTACTAACACGTATGTAATGATTAAGCGATAGCTTAACAATACATGATTTAGGACTGAGGAAAACCCATGATCCCAGAATTAGGACACTTTTCGCTGATTATCGGCCTGGCATTTGCCATGCTGTTAGCCATCGTTCCTTTAGTAGGTGTAGCTCGTAAAGACCAGTACCTAGTGCGCTATGCTTGGCCACTAAGTTACGGTATGTTCTTCTTTATTCTCTTCTCCGTTATTGCGCTTGGTTATAGCTTTGCCGTCGATGACTTCTCTGTTGCTTATGTAGCACATCACTCGAACTCTGAATTGCCAATCTTCTTTAAGATTGCTGCAGTATGGGGTGGCCATGAAGGTTCTTTGCTATTTTGGGTATTCTCACTAGCAGCTTGGGCCGCGGCAGTTGCACTATTTAGTAAAGGTTTAGAAGAAGTCTTTACTGCACGTGTTCTTGCTGTTCTAGCGATGATCTTAATCGGCTTTACGCTGTTTATGTTGCTAACGTCTAGCCCGTTTGAGCGCCTATTCCCTATTCCTATGGAAGGCCGTGACCTTAACCCAATGTTGCAAGACGTTGGATTGATTTTCCATCCTCCAATGCTTTATCTAGGTTATGTAGGTTTCTCTGTTAGCTTTGCTTTCGCAATAGCAGCATTGATGAGTGGCCGTCTTGATTCTGCTTGGGCTCGTTGGAGCCGTCCATGGACGCTAGCTGCTTGGGTATTCCTGACTGGCGGTATCTCATTGGGTTCTTGGTGGGCTTATTATGAGCTTGGCTGGGGTGGTTGGTGGTTCTGGGATCCAGTTGAGAACGCATCTTTCATGCCTTGGTTGATTGGTACAGCTCTACTTCACTCACTTATCGTAACTGAGAAGCGTGGCGCATTCCGTAACTGGACTGTATTGCTTTCAATCTTTGCATTCTCTTTAAGTTTACTGGGTACCTTCATTGTTCGTTCTGGTGTATTGACTTCAGTTCACTCGTTCGCGGCTGATCCAAGCCGAGGTATGTTCATTCTCTTATTGTTAGGTTTAGCTATTGGTGGTTCACTAACCTTATTCGCCTTTAGAGCGAGTGAGATGAGTAGCCCAGCCCGCTTTGAGCTTAAATCTAAAGAAACGATGCTATTAATCTGTAACCTATTGCTGACAGTTGCTTGCGGTACGGTATTACTTGGTACGTTATATCCACTGCTAATCGATGCATTAGGCATGGGTAAAATTTCTGTAGGCCCTCCATACTTCAACGCAGTATTTGTTCCTATCGTTCTAGTATTATTTGCCTTTATGGGAATTGGCCCGAATATTCGTTGGAAGAAGTCGAAAACGGGTGAACTTAAGCGTCAGATTATTGTTCCAGCAGTGATTGCCACAGTCGTTGGTCTAGCTGCACCTTTCTTGGCTG
This sequence comes from Shewanella sp. 0m-8, assembly GCF_052977265.1. Taxonomy (NCBI): domain Bacteria; kingdom Pseudomonadati; phylum Pseudomonadota; class Gammaproteobacteria; order Alteromonadales; family Shewanellaceae; genus Shewanella; species Shewanella sp. 0m-8. The sequence continues at coordinate 44,798 of NZ_JBRIMB010000036.1, forward strand.
ACGGTGAATTTAATATCTGGGTGGTATTCGGTATTGGTATTGCTGTATGGGTCATGTTGATGACATTCCGTGCCGCATACAACATCGTTAAGACTAAAGATGGTTCTATAGACATGACACGACTAGGTCGTAGTCAGTTAGGGATGATCATCGCTCACCTCGGTATTGCGGTATCAGTAGTAGGTGCCACTATGGTATCTAATTACTCAATAGAGAAGAGTGTACGTATGGGGCCTGGTATCTCTCAGGAGCTTGCGGGATACACATTCAACTATATTGAAACTAAGAATGTAGTAGGTCCTAATTACACTGCGCAGCAAGGTCAGATTGAAGTCTATCAAGGTGATGAATACGTCACATTGCTAAGACCGGATCGTCGCCAATATAATGTGCGCACTATGGATATGACTGAAGCTGGTATTGACTGGGGATTATTCCGCGACCTTTATGTGACGATGGGTGACCCAATTAGTCGTACCGAGTTTGCTGTACGTCTAAACTATAAGCCATTTGTTCGTTGGATTTGGTTTGGTTCTATCTTCATGATGGTTGGTGGTTTCTTCGCAGCTTCTGATAAGCGTTACCGTGTTAAGGCAACTAGTGCAGAAAAGAAAGCTGCTAAAGATGCCGATAAGTTAGCAACCGCTTAATTGGTATAGGGTAAGTATGAAAAAGCTAGTTTTATTTATTCCACTTGTCGTGTTTTTAGGTATGGGAGTGTTCCTTTATAAGGGGCTCTTCCTTAACCCACAAAAACTTGACTCCGCTTTAGAAGGAAAGCCGATCCCGGCTTTCCAGTTAGAAGTGTTAGAGTCTGGTGACACAGTTAGTAATGAAACACTGAAAGGTAAAGTTGGCTTACTTAATGTATGGGCAACTTGGTGCCCATCATGTAAGTATGAGCATCCTTTCTTGATGACTTTAGCGCGTAAGAATATTTTGCCTATCTACGGTATCAACTACCGTGATGATCGTCCTCTCGCTATCCGTGAGCTGAGTCGTGAAGGTAACCCATACGCTATCAACATCTATGATCATGATGGACGTTTAGGCTTAGATCTTGGTGTGTACGGTGCACCAGAAAGCTTCTTGGTCGACCATAAAGGTATTATTCGATACCGTTACGCAGGTCCAATTGATCGTAATGTCTGGAAGGAAACACTTTATCCAATGGTTCAACAGCTCCAGGCTGAAGCTGTGAAGGATGGTGCATCGTGATTAAATCATTAATGAAAGGCTTTACAGCTTTAGTGCTTTTGTTAAGCATGGCGTCACTCGCTAATGCCACACCAGTAGACACATATGAATTTAAGTCTGTTGCTAACCAAAAGCGCGCGTTAAGTCTTGCCCATTCTTTACGTTGTCCTCAGTGTCAAAACCAAAACCTAATCGATTCTAACTCTCCTGTTGCTCAAGACTTACGTCTTGAAGTTTATCAGATGGTCGATGAGGGTAAGGGGGATGATGAAATTGTTGAGTTTATGACGAGCCGTTACGGTGAATTCGTGCTTTATAAGCCAAGAATGGAAGCGAAAACATACGCGCTTTGGCTAGGACCGTTAGCGCTACTGTTATTTGGTGGCTTGATTGGATTCTTCTTCATTCGTAAGCAACGTATAGCAGAAGTAAACAATCAAGACTTAAGCACTGAAGATCAGCAAGAGCTCGATCGTCTATTAAAGAGAGATGCTAAATGAGATTGTCTATAGTGGGCCTGCTTGCAGCAACTATGTTGTTTGCTGTTGGCGCGCAAGCTTATCCAGGTATGGAGAAGCAAGCTGAAAGACAAGTTCAGTCAAGTGTCGATCTTATTAGTGTCTTACCTCAGCCATTTCCGATCGAAGCTGTACCTTTTAAAGACAGTAAAGGTAACGCCGTAGACTTTAGCCAGTATAAAGGCAAAGTTATCATGGTAAACATGTGGGCCACTTGGTGTCCTCCATGTGTTAGAGAGTTGCCGGCGATCAGTCGGTTCTCTGCCAAGATCGGATCGGATGATTTTGAAGTATTGCCAGTTTCAATCGATCTAGAAGGAAATAAGCAAGTTGAGCCATTTCTTAAATCGTTAGGAATGGAAGGCTTCAACACCTATTATGATAAAGAGCAAAAGCTAGGGCATGTATTTCCTTTGGAAACGATCCCAGCGACCTTTATCCTCAATAGGGAGGGGCAGTTAATTGCTTTTGTTCGTACTTTTGTCGATTGGGATGATGATAAGGCAGCGGCACTTATTAAGGGTTTCTTAGATCAACCTCTGCAACAAGTTAAAGCAGATTGACCCCAAGCACTCATAATCGTTAAAAAATGGGGCTTTTAGCCCCTTTTTTGTACGTATCGTTTGTTAACTATGCATTTGATTCGATTATTCTAATTTAATTGAAAAACCCCCTTGCGCTGATCTCAAATTTCCCTATAATGCGCATCCACTGACACGGCACAGCAGGCCAACTAGACTAACGCTTGAGATTAG
>NZ_JBRIMB010000037.1:0-45642 GCF_052977265.1 Shewanella sp. 0m-8
CGCTCGACTTGCATGTGTTAGGCCTGCCGCCAGCGTTCAATCTGAGCCATGATCAAACTCTTCAATTAAAGTTTTTTTGCTTCTTCCACCTTACAAGTAAGGCTAAATCAGCGGCTCAACGAATTCTGTATTACATAAATTATCTTTGATTTTACTTTCTATAAGAAAGTGAAGACCAAAGTTGCTATGAACACTCATTCATTAAGTAATTTTTTGATTGTCTCGTGAGAGACAATTTCGAATAACTTAATCTCTGTGAGTGTCCACACAGATTTGCTTGTCATATTGTTAAAGAGCGTGACACCAATCTTTCAGATGCCGCCTTAGACGCTTAGGTCGTTTGGCTGAGGAGGCGTATTCTACACTCTCCAGTGGCGGCGTCAAGCGCTTATTTTAAGAAGTTTTTCAAGCGATGATTTCTTATACACTCTCGTGTTAACAACCATCATTCGAAGCTCTTAAAGCGTTTGTCACCTGAATCAAATCTCCTAGGAGTTTTAACTCTCTAACACTGCTGCAAGTCCCGTGCTATCTAGCTTAACGCTGGGTAGGTGGCCTGCTGCGCCGTGTCAGTGGGGTCGCATTATAGGGAGTTTTCAGATCAGCGCAAGCGCTTTTTGAAATAAAAATACATTTAATTGCCATTCTTTTATAAAGCACAGCAAAGCAACAGCTTACACACAGAGTTATACACAAAATAGGTGTAAAACGAGTCATTAATGATGAATTGGCACTACTCGTTTGAGCGAAACATAGAGAGGATCGCGCCTATATTTACTTCACTGACACTAGTACGCTGGTACTTGCTGGCTCATCAAGCAGTAAACGGCCGCTTTTAACTATGCTTAAACGATAAAGTGAATTAACCCATAAAGGCGCCACTCACCTATAGCCACTAACTTATACAGGTGACCACTTCTATATAGTTAACCTATCGCTATGATGGGGCTAGCGATAAGTGAATCGATATCGCTTTCGGCTATTATAATAACGCCGCAGTTTGGAAAATCCATAAACCTGCCTGCTTCTATAAAATTTAGCATACAGAATGTCGCGATATCAGATGTGACTATAAGTAGATGGAGAATATAAAGAGCTATGCAGCATGAGGCTGATAGCACGACTTCAGTAACACTTTACGGCTTATTTATATCGGCCACTATATAAGAGATACCCAAACAGTCACTTAAGTCGAGGTTTAGGTCGATGTTTCAGTCTAGCCTTGGCTAAGCTAGCAAGAGGGTTGTCACTTTCTAATGGTATTAATCTACAACTTAAAATGAAAAAGGACCGAAAGGTCCTTTTACACTTTATTTGATGACTCTATTTAGTGGTTTTATTTAATGACGTTAGTAGACGCCTTGCGCCTTCATTGCATCTGCCACTTTGACAAAGCCGGCTACGTTAGCCCCAAGCTCATAGTTGATATGCTCGTTTTCACGACCATATTGTTCACATGTTGCATGGATTGAGTACATGATATCGCGCAGACGCATATCCACTTCTTCACGGCTCCAGTTTAGACGCAGTGCGTTTTGACTCATTTCTAAACCTGAAGTAGCAACGCCCCCCGCATTAGCAGCTTTACCTGGTGCAAATAACACTTTAGCTTCGTGCAGCAAGATAATGGCTTCAGCAGTACTTGGCATATTGGCGCCTTCAGCAACAATCTGAACGCCATTTTCAATAAGCATTGCCGCATGTTCGCTATCCAACTCATTTTGTGTTGCACAAGGTAGGGCAACATCAGCAGCAAATTGCCAAGGCGTACCAGCAGTCACATACTCTAGCCCCATTTCATAGGCATAATCTGCAACGCGACCACGGCGTTCATTTTTCACTTCCATCAACTTAGCAAGTTTCTCAGTGGTGAAACCTTCTGGATCGAATACTACGCCGCTAGAGTCAGATGCGGTAATGACCTTCCCCCCCATCTCCATCGCTTTCTCGATTGCATACTGAGCAACATTACCAGAACCCGATACGGTAACAGTTTTACCTTCTAATGTTTCGCCTTTGGCTTTTAGCATAGCTTCAACAAAGTACAACAAACCATAACCCGTAGCTTCAGGGCGGATCAAACTGCCGCCAAATGTTAGCCCTTTGCCAGTAAACACACATTCAGCACTGTTAGTCAGCTTTTTCATCATACCGGTCATGTAGCCGACTTCGCGAGCTCCCACACCTATATCGCCTGCAGGCACATCTGTATCTGCACCTAAGTGACGATGCAGTTCAAACATTAATGCCTGACAGAAACGCATGACTTCGCCATCGCTTTTTCCTTTAGGGTCAAAATCACTACCGCCTTTACCGCCGCCCATTGGTAAAGTAGTTAAGGCGTTCTTAAAGGTTTGCTCAAAGGCTAAGAACTTAAGTACCGACTGGTTAACTGAAGGGTGGAAACGCATACCGCCCTTAAAAGGACCAATAGCAGAGTTATGCTGAATTCTAAACGCGCGGTTCACCTGAACTTTACCTTGGTCATCAACCCACGATACACGGAACTGGATCAGACGCTCCGGCTCAACTAAACGCTCTAAAATCCCAGCATCTAAATATTCAGGATGCGCTGCAACAAAAGGCCAAATAGAAGTTAGCACCTCTTTTACGGCTTGCAAGAACTCAGGCTGGTTAGGGTTACGAACGGCAACAGTGGAAAGAAAACTATCGAGAGTCAAATCGCAGCTCATTGTGGTGCTCCAGGGTATACAAAGAATGATGATTGCTACTGCTTGGATTGCGATCGCAAACCCGCAGTTTATTGTGTGGGTAGGTTTATATCAGGAATTGATAGTTAATGAATACAATTCATCATTAATCCTGTGTGTTTCCTCAAGAAAATTAAACATATCCACCCAACAGAATGAATTCATTAATAAATACCTCTATAAAATGAGAATTCATCAATTTACAGCAAACAACTCATTCAGTAACAGCAAGCTTAGCCATATATTAAGAGACAAAAATTACTAATATTTGCAACTGGAACTAGGTGTATAGATGATACTAATAAAAAGTTCCACACTGACTACCCAAACGAAAAAAGGCTTCACTCTTTATTCAAGAACGGAGGCCCTTCTCTAATAAAGTACAGGGATAGGCGGCTTCTGATAACAGGAACCCTGGGGTTCAGAGTGTGGCCTCAAGAATGCGAAAAGGCCTCAGCATTTCTGCTGAGGCCTCATCTAAATGTGGCGGAGGGATAGCTGACTTTAACTCACTATAAGCAAAAGAAACCCTGGGCTCTAATCAGCTTTATATCCGAAACGAAAAGAGGCTCATCATTTCTGATGAGCCTTCCCTCTTGAATGTGGCGGAGGATAGCTGACTTTAAACTAATAGGAACCCTAGGGTTCAGCTTAAATTACCCAAACGAAAAAGGGCTAGTCTTTCGACTAGCCCTTCATCTTGAATGTGGCGCCGGGATAGCTGACTTTAAACAATAGGAACCCTAGGGTTCTAATCTGCTTTATATCCGAAACGAAAAAGGGCTTCCGCTCTCTATTATAAGAATGGAAGCCCTTTCTCTAAATGTGGCAGAGGGATAGCTGGCTTTAAACTAACAGGAACCCTAGGGTTCAAAGTGTAGCTTCCAGAATGCGAAAAGGCCTCAGCATTTCTGCTGAGGCCTCATCTAAATGTGACGCTGGGATAGCCGGTTCTAAACAATAGGAACCTGGGGTTCTAATCAGCTTTTTCTGGATATACGAAAAAGGGCTTCCATTACTGGAAGCCCTTTCTCTAAATGTGGCGGAGGGATAGGGATTTGAACCCTAGATGGGCTATAAACCCATGCCGGTTTTCAAGACCGGTGCATTCGACCACTCTGCCATCCCTCCGAACGCCGCAGATAATAAGGATACTCGACTGCAATGTAAAGCCTAATCTGATTCGAATGGCTAAATTTTGAATCATTTCTGCAATTTTACTCAAACCTTAGTGGCTTCTGGCAGAAAACAACCAATTATCGAGCGCAACAGCCTTAGACCGAATTTTTAACTGAACGTATAAGGCTCCCCCATTCTTTATTCAAAAATTCATGCCCTTTCTCTAAATGTACCGCCGGGATAGCTGACTTTAAGCAACAGGACCCCTTAGGGTTCAATTTTGGTTAGATCAGAATGCGAAAAGGCCTCAGCATTTCTGCTGAGGCCTCATCTAAATGTGGCGCTGGGATAGCTGACTTTAAGCAACAGGAACCCTTGGGGTTCAATTCTGTTTAGATCAGAATGCGAAAAGGCCTCAACATTTCTGCTGAAGCCTCATCTAAATGTGGCGCCGGGATAGCTGACTTTAAACAACAGGACCCCTTAGGGTTCCAATCCCTATCAAATCATTGCGCTAAACGAAAAAAGGCTCATCATTTCTGATGAGCCTTTCGTCTTGAATGTGGCGGAGGATAGCTGACTTTAAACTAATAGGAAGCCTAGGGTTCAAAGTGTAGCTTCCAGAATGCGAAAAGGCCTCAGCATTTCTGCTGAGGCCTCATCTAAATGTGGCGGAGGGATAGGGATTTGAACCCTAGATGGGCTATAAACCCATGCCGGTTTTCAAGACCGGTGCATTCGACCACTCTGCCATCCCTCCGAACGCCGCAGATAATAGGGCTCCTCGACGTTAATGTAAAGCCCAATTTGATTCAAGTGACCAAAAAATCATCCGATATCGAAAATTACAGCTTAATGAGCTATTTTTCAGTCAATTACTCACTTAAAACTGGTTGCAGCTCAATGCATCAGCTCTAGTTAAACCTAGCCAACAGCTGGCAGTAGATTAAAAATCTGCATTAGTTGTACGCTAATAATTAATACCCCCGCCAATGTAGCAATGATTAATCCCGCCTTGCCCCCCTTAACTCTATATCCTTCCAATCCCACCTGTTTACGCTGCGCCGTAACCATAGCCACTGGCAGAAAAACCGCCAAAATAACTAATGCGAAGGCTGCGTAGCCCAAGGCGGTGATAAAGCCTTGTGGGTAAAACAATGCAAAACCCAGTGGCGGTAGAAATGTCACTAAGCCCACTTGCACTCTATGACTTGGTTTAGCACTACGTTTAAATAGATCTGCAAGAAAGTCATATAAACCTAAACTCACCCCAAGAAATGATGTCGCCAATGCCAGATCGGCAAAGATTGATACCGCATTAGCAATCATTGGATTGTGTAACATCCGGCTCAAAGAGCCGATAAAGCCATTTAAGCTTTGGCTCGTCATTAATTCTTGCTGAGGTAACACGCCTTGGCTCGCTAGCATCCATACCACATATATCATTAGTGGCAATGCCGAGCCCACAACAATGATCCAGCGCAGTGCCTTAGTATCTTTACCTAAGTAGCGCACCACTGATGGAATGGAGCCGTGAAAGCCAAAAGAGGTGAATATTACAGGCAATGAAGCAAACACCAACCCTTGATGCACAGGTAAAGCCACTAGATTCTCGACGGAAACATGAGGCAGTAGCAAAAACAGCATCACCACTAACGCGATGAGCTTAAGTGAGAACAGACTTCGATTAATCATATCGACCGAGCGAGTCCCTATTGCCACCACAGTACCGATCAGCAAGGTAAAGATAATCGCCCCAGCCTGCATGGGCAGTTCTAATTCGAACCAATGAGTTAATTTACTGTGGATCTGCTCACCGCCACCAGCGATATAAGCAGCACATAGCGCGTAGAAAAGAAACATCATTGCAAAGCTCGCAATCACCTGCCCTTTTCTTCCCAATAGCTTGTGCGCCAGTGTGTGCAGTGTGGCATCGACAGGTGCAAACTGATGCACTTCAATCATGAGCAAGGCGGTATAGGTCATCAAAGACCAAATCAATAGCATGATAATACTGGCCACGCCAAAGCCAAGCCCAGACGCCGCGAGGGGTAATGCCAACATCCCAGCACCAATAGTGGTACCCGCAATAATTAGCATGCTGCCGAAGATTTTACTGTTATTCATTTATGGTGTTCCAAATTAAAGAGAAAGGCTTCGGAACGGGCATAGATAGTGGCCAGCTTCCGAAAGATGGAATTGCCACAATGGAGTGATTTAAAACATGAGGGGGAGTTTATAACCTCTATCTACGCCATTGTGGCTATAGATAGTAGTAAGCCTCGATCGGTGTTAATAACACGTAAAAATCCTTGGTAGTCACTGTTAATCAATGAGTTAGCTAACAGCTTAATAGGTAAGCCTCCACGATAGGGTGTCCTCGTTCGGCTGTCAACAAACATAAGTGATTTATTATTAAAAGCAGGCGCTATAAGCTTTACTCGTCTATCACTCGCTAGCCCCTAAATAGAGCATGTTCAGTCACATGCTGTTGCAAGCCAAGCTTATACATTCGATTACACGTCTGTTAGATTAACAAGTCAGCATGTTCAATCGCACTAAAACCACTATAAGAAACCAATTAAAAAGAATGGATGCTAATGAAAACGCTTAAACGACTTTTTGCCAGTTTACTCATACTAACCATAACAGGCTGCGCCACAACCGAAAGCCAACCCGAATACCTTACCTATGTAAAAGCGGGCGAAAATGTTCCCGTCACACAGTTCGTCGATACTCAGGGCAATACCATTGATCTTGCAGAATCAAACAACAATAAGCTGATAATTCTATTTGCAACTTGGTGCCACGACTCACAACGCACTATGAAGCATCTTGTTAACTCTAACCTTCATCTCAGTCCAAATGTCGACATCATAGGCATTGGCCGTGAAGAAACACCTGCCTCACTCGATAAATTTGCAGATGAGTATGAATTAAATTTCCCCTTAGTCGCCGATACTGACAGAGCGATCTACTCACAGTTTGCCAATAGTGGCATTCCAAGATTGATCTTGTTAGATGCTGGTAATAAAGTGGTTAAAACCATTATTGGTGAGACTGAGAACGCGATCACTGCAGTAGTGTGGTAATAGCGATTGCCGCAAAAGATTAGACAAGGAAAGCCAATGAGCAAACTCATTACCGAAACACCAAGGTTAATTATTAGAGAGTTTAACCTCGATGACGTACAAGCCGTCTACGACTTCAACGCAGATGAGAGAGTCAATCTCTATACTGGCGATGCAGGCGTTGTTAAATCACTTGCCGATGCAGAGCGCGTCATCCGCGACATTTGGTTGAACGAATACCTGCAGTTTGGTTATGCTCGCTGGGCAGTAGTATTAAAAGAGTCCAATAACGTCATTGGGTTTTGTGGCTTTAAAAACGATTACCGCATTGATGAGACAGATATTGGTTATCGCTTTGCGCCTGAGCACTGGGGTAAAGGTTATGCCACCGAAGCCAACCAAGCCTGTATTGAATACGCTAAAAACCATATGGATTTAGATTATATTGTCGGCGATGTCGTTGAGAGAAATCACGCCTCAATTAATGTACTCAAAAAGCTCGGTATGACGTTCAACAAAAAGTTTCAAGATCTAGGGTTTATCATTCAACGCTACGACATGTACCTAAAAGCCAAGAATTAGCCCTAATAAAAATTGAGTTACAATCTCAACTTGAGCCGTTAAATCGAGCCAAAAGCCACAAATAAAGCCCTGTTAGTCTGCACGATTAACTGGGCTTTGTAGACTTTGCGCTTTGCAGATTAGCTTTCAACAAGCAACATACTATACTGACAGCCCTAACTCGCGACCTCTTGAATGCCAGCATTACAGCTGCGAATATCAGATGGAGTTAAACCGTGTAAATGCTCAATAAGCTTAAAACATAGTTCAATATATTGAATCGCTTCCGCTTTACCCACCTCATAGCTCACCGCATGGGCAACCTTATTACGTAACTGGCGTAATTCACTAAACAGCTTTCCTTGTTTAGTATTAATTAGCTGCTCGCTTATCAAGATATTCTCAATATGTTTATAACGAGTATTCTTATCTAAGGTAATGTTATCGCAGTGAGATTTAATCAGCAGCTCGGCGGCCAGGTCCACCTGTTCCCAAGCTTCAATAATGGCTGAATTGGGTAAGTGATTCGCAGAGGCTATGAGTCGCGTCTTTTTATCGGTCTTTAACTCAGGAAATACACCTTCTGCTTGCTGAGTCACAGCTTTTAATCCTTGACCAAACTCCACCTCTAAATCTTTAAACTTCAGTTTTTTGGCTAAAGGGATCAAGGTCGATATCGGCCGCTTTAAACTCACCACAGCAAATACCAGCACGGTAGGCCAAATCAGTTTGTCGATTAACTCAATGGTAAATTGCATCCAACTCATTGCGCTTGCTTCCATGTTGCCGCCACTTTTTGTGGCAACAGAGTAACAAGATCCGCAAGCAGAATAAAACCGCCAACACTACTTAACCTTCTGATAGGTATTGGTGTTCCAATCAAACACATACTCCACACCTTGCCATTCATACACAGTGCGTCCCTCTTTTTGAATCACCCGCGCATTATCCGGTAACCGACTTAGCCCTGTTGAATAGCTTACGCTGGTCGTCACTCGCTCTGGAGGCCTAACGACTTTTGGCTTTGGAGCTTGGTAAGTTTGCCTGTCATAACGATAAGGCGAGTAATAGCGATTGTTGTAGCTGTATGGGTAGCGCCAGCGAGAGCCGACTCCCCAGTTATAACCAGGACGCCAACCGGGTCTGTAATAACCATTGCGATAAGGGTAGCCGTACCAACTGTTAGATACCCCCACGTTCCAGCGCCAAGGATCGCGGTAATCAACATTACTCCACCCAAGGCCAACGCTAACATTACTCAACACTTGTGATGCCGCCACCGGTGCCAAAACCACAGCCCTTGCAGCAACAGGGGTTATCGATACCGCCCCATCTGCCATCGCGATAGTTATCGACCCAGTAAATAAGCCAAGCAAGGCTGTAAACTTAAGTGCCTTCATCCCTCCTCCTCTGTTGTAACAAGCCAACAAACGTAGCATTACTTAGTTAAGTTTACGCTCAAATATGCCTTAAACCAATCTCGCTGACTAAGCACTTACCTACAAAGGGAATTGTATCAGTAAAGCCTGAAATATATTGAGGCCACGCATTGACGAACAAGCGTTTAACGCACGTTGGAATAGTGCTATAGTGCGCGCCATATCACAGTTTATAGCGATGAGAATTCCCCTATGAGTTTTAAGGATTTACGCAGCTTTATAGACCACTTAGAAGCCAATGGTGAGCTTAAGCGTATTAGTCATCCCGTTGATCCTCATTTGGAAATGACAGAGATTGCCGATCGCGTGTTACGCACCAAAGGCCCGGCTCTGTTGTTTGAAAATCCAGTCGGCAACGACATGCCCGTTTTAGTTAACTTGTTTGGTACGCCCAAACGAGTCGCCATGGCATTAGGTAAAGAAGATCCGCTCGCGCTGCGCGATGTAGGTGAACTGCTGGCATTTCTAAAAGAGCCAGAACCTCCTCGTGGCTTTAAAGACGCCATTTCAAAGATCCCCATGTTTAAGCAAGCGCTAAACATGCCGCCTAAAACCGTGCGTAACCCGCCTTGCCAACAAGTGGTTAAAACCGGCGAAGAGGTCGATTTAACTAAGTTACCGATCCAGCACTGCTGGCCAGGCGATGTTGCGCCGCTAGTGACTTGGGGACTCACTATCACCAAAGGCCCACGTCAAAAGCGCCAAAATCTTGGTATTTACCGCCAGCAATTACTGGGTAGAGACAAGTTAATCATGCGCTGGCTAGACCATCGCGGCGGCGCATTAGACTTTAAAGATTTTAAAGAAAAACACCCAGGTGAGCGTTACCCAGTCGTGGTTGCATTAGGTGCCGATCCGGTGACCATTTTAGGTGCTGTTACCCCCGTGCCCGACGCTATGAGCGAATATGCCTTCGCAGGACTATTGCGCGGTGAACGAACTGAAGTGTGTAAAGCCCTAAGCTGTGATTTAGAAGTGCCAGCCACCAGCGAAATCATCTTAGAAGGTTATATAGACCCCGATGAGATGGCAGAAGAAGGCCCTTACGGCGATCACACTGGTTACTATAATGAGACCGACTCATTCCCAGTGTTTACGGTGACGCACATTACCCACAGAAAAGATGCGATTTACCACAGCACCTATACCGGCCGTCCACCAGATGAGCCAGCGATGCTAGGTGTGGCATTGAACGAAGTCTTCGTGCCTATTTTACGTAAACAGTATCCTGAAATTATCGATTTTTACCTGCCGCCAGAAGGCTGTTCGTATCGAATGGCGGTGATCTCAATTCGTAAGCAATACCCAGGACATGCCAAACGTGTGATGATGGGAGCATGGTCGTTCCTACGTCAGTTTATGTACACCAAGTTTATTGTCGTGGTCGATGAAGATGTAAACTGCCGTGACTGGAACGATGTGATCTGGGCAATTACCACTCGCATGGATCCAAAGCGCGATACGGTTATGATTGAAAACACCCCAATTGATTACCTCGACTTTGCCTCTCCGGTGGCGGGTCTTGGCTCAAAAATGGGAATGGATGCAACCAATAAGTGGCAAGGTGAAACCGACCGCGAATGGGGCACTCCTATCGTGATGGATGAAGCCGTTAAGCAGAAAGTAGATGCTATCTGGGATGAGCTCGGTATCGATGATGCACCGACGCTGTAATCACTGTGCCACACAATTAGCTAGACTTTATATTGCCTGCAGAGCTTCTGCAGGCGCGTAAATTTATATCGAATAAGCTTCCAAAGAGAGGCGCATCAAGGAATAAAGATGAACACTATTAGCTGTACGATTGAAAAAGTAGCGCCGTTTAATAATGCCGTATATCAGGTCATTTTAAAGCCTAGTACTCCATTTGATTTTAAAGCAGGTCAATACCTTTGTGTGGTGATGGGTGAGAAAGACAAACGTCCATTCTCCATTGCCTCTGCACCCGATGCTGAACATATTGAGCTACATATCGGTGCAGCTGTTAGCGAAAGCTACCCTATGCAAGTAGTAGAGCGTTTAAAAGAATGCTTAGCCACAGGTAACAGCATTGACATCGAAGTGCCTGGCGGCGACGCGCATCTACGTGCAGACAGTCAACGCCCACGTTTACTGATTGCTGGCGGTACGGGTTTTTCTTACATCAAGAGTATCGTTGAACAAAAGATTGCTTTAGGCCAGGAAGTTGAAACCACGTTTTATTGGGGCTGCCGTAACCAGGAAGCCATGTACTTTGAGACCATTGCTCGCCAGTGGCATGAAGCGCATCCGTGGCTCAACTTTGTTCCAGTCATTGAAGAAGCCAATGCTGACTGGAAAGGTAAAGAAGCCAATCTGCTAGAGCAGATTAAAAACGACTTTGACAGCCTAAGCGGTTACGACATTTATATAGCGGGTCGTTTCGACATGGTTGGCGCAGCACGTGAAGTGTTCCGTACCATGGGCGTTGAAGAAGATCACCTTTACGGTGACGCATTCGCGTTTATTAAGTAAACCGAATACCACTGGCATAGCCCAGTACCAACTTGTCAGTAAAGCGCTTAAATAAAAGCGCTTAAGTAAAAACGATCAAAGGCGAATGAAAGCTAATTCATTCGCCTTTTTATTTATGCTGTTACTTTTTACCCACGCTTTATCTTTGGCTCACGCTAGCGCGCACTGTCACTCTTGGCTCAATATCCATAAATTGCTGTGGCAAGCTTGGGTCTTGTAATCTAGCGATTAACGCATGCACCGCCGCGGCGCCTAAACGTGCTTTAGACTGATGAATACTGGTTAGCGCGGGCGTCATAAATTTTGCCAATTGAATATTGTCGTAGCCGATAACGGATAACTGCTCAGGGATCTTCACCCCTGTCCGCTGGGCTTCATGCAATACACCAATGGCCATCATGTCATTACACACAAATAGTGCGCTAGGCAATTCACCCGTCGCTTGCAGCTTGGCAAACGCCGCCTTGCCACCTTCGGTTTCAAAGTTGCCCTCGACCACCCATTTAGGATTAATCGGTAAGTTTGCCGCTTGCATGGCATCGACAAACCCCTGATAACGTAAGTCAGCCTGCTGGCGGTTACGCGGGCCAGTAATACAGCCTATTTCAGTGTGGCCGTTATCAATTAAATACTGAGTTGCCAATATGCCACCTTGACGAGAATGCCCCTGAATTTTATCGCAAGGAAAATCCACCAGGCCCCAATCCATGACCACTACAGGTAACGCTTCTAAGCGGCGATAAATCAGTGCATCATCACCCTCGAGCATAGCGCACATCATAATTAGGCCATCGACACGGCGCTCAATTAACGTGGTTAAGGAGCGCTTTAGGCGCTGGGCGTCACCCTCGGTATTACACAAAATAAGGTTGTAACCCTGCTGATAACAGGCTTGCTCAACACTGCGTACCACTTCAGCATAAAATGGGTTAGTAGAGGTCGTCACCAACATGCCAATGGTTTTAGTGCAGTTTTGCTTAAGGCTGCGAGCCACCGCAGAAGGACCGTGATAATTGAGCTGTTGCGCTGCATCTTGCACCCGCTTAGCAATGTCTTCACTCACAAAGCGGGTACCATTCATCACATGGCTCACTGTTGAAGTGGAAACGCTCGCAAGTTTAGCGACATCTTTCATGGTGGCCATCTGGGTTAACTTCCTATCTAAATAACGATGTTATTAACTGTTTTTATAACAAATTAGTGCGTAGCTAAAAACTGCTCAACTTCAGCACGGCTTGGAATCGAGGTTTGTGCGCCAAAGCGGGTCACTGAAATCGCCGCAGCACCGTGAGCAAACACCACCGCCTGCTCAATAGTTTGACCTTCAAGTATTGCCGTAACAAAGGCACCATTAAAGGTGTCGCCTGCAGCGGTAGTATCGGTCACTTGTACTTTAAAGCCAGCAATAATTTTACCTTTACCCTGCTCACTTAGATACACGCCTTTTGCACCTAAGGTGATCATCACAGTCGCAATCCCTTTATCATGCAGTACGTTGGCAGCCTTGGCAGCGCTGTTAGCATCATCAACCTTAATACCAGTTAGGAGCTCAGCTTCGGTTTCATTTGGGGTAATAATATCAAGCATCGACAATAGCGAGTCAGGTAAGCTGCGTGCTGGAGCGGGATTTAATATCACCTTGGTGTGTTGCGCTTTAGCGATGCTCGCCGCCAGTTCAATACCTGCTAGCGGGGTTTCAAGTTGCATTAGTAGATATTCAGCAGCGGCTATTTGGCCGCTATGTTGCTCAACGATCTCTGCTGTCAGCGCATCATTTGCCGCAGCCGCAATACAGATGCTGTTTTCACCGCTGTCGCTCACCTGGATCATCGCAATGCCCGTAGGGGTATTTGTCATCATGTGTACAGCAGATACATCCATGCCATCTTGCTCAAAACTATGACGGATATTTTTACCAAAACCGTCATCACCCACACAAGCGATAAATCCGGTATCAGCACCTAATCGCGCAGCAGCAACCGCTTGGTTAGCGCCTTTACCACCAGGGATAATTTGATAATTGTAGCCATGCAAGGTTTCTCCTGGTCGCGGAAAAGAAGCGACTTGAAGTACATGGTCGGCATTGACACTGCCTAAAACGATTAACTGAGACATTTACCTATTCCTTGATGTTCTCTGAGTCGCTGCCAACCTCTTTAATGTTGGGCTCAGAGTGAAACGCGCCTTGAATCAAGCTCAAAAACGCAGCACACTAGTGTGACAAATTATGAATAAATTACTGTGTTGCAGTAATGATTTTTAACGCAACAGGTATCGATTTTTCGACCTGATTGCCTTTTAAGATCTTGTCGGCCATCACAATAGCCGTAGCACCGAGCAACTCAGGCTGCTGAGCAATGGTCGCCGATAACTGGTTTCGTCTTACCGCGGCAATGCCTTCGTCGGTGCCATCAAAACCAATCACCATGATATCTTTACCTGCCGCTTCAATGGCGCGTAATGCACCTAAGGCCATTTCATCATTTTGAGCAAATACCGCCTGCACATCACCGTTTGCCGCTAACATATTTTCCATCACGTTTAAGCCTTTTGAGCGGTCAAAATCCGCGGGCTGACTCGATAACAGGTTTAAGCCGTGAGCCTTAATGGCATTGCTAAAACCTTCACCCCGCTCACGGGCAGCTGACGTACCCGCAATACCCTCAAGCTGAATGACCTTGGCATTAGCGCCGAGGGTATCAGCAATAAACTGCCCAGCTAATTCGCCACCCGCAATATTATCAGAGGCAATATGGCTGACGATATCACCGCGCTCTGCTGTTCTATCTAGTGTCAGCACCGGAATGTTAGCGCGATTAGCCGTGCCGATAGCATTGGTCACAGCTAACGCATCGGTTGGATTAATCAAAATCGCTTTTACGCCGCGCATGGTTAAGTCTTCAACGTTAGCGAGCTCTTTGCTTGGGTCGTTCTGCGAGTCCAGTGCAATCAGCTTATAACCTAGCTCTTTTGCCTTAGCTTCGGCGCCATCTTTCATGCTGACAAAGAATGGATTGTTCATTGTCGACAGCACGATAGCAATCGCATCCTGGGCACTAGCGCTAAAAGGCGCACTCGCTGACAACAATGCTACTGACAACAGAACTGACACTTTTTGATTAGCAAGTCGCTTCATGGTAAACCTTTTTAATACAGGGAATGTACACAAGCAGCACGCTGGGCGCACAGCTTATCAATACTTACGCTTTTTCCTATCTAGACCTTTGCCTATCTCGACTTCTGCCTATCTCGACTTCTGCTTAGTATCGATTAATACCGCCAGCAAAATCACGCTGGCTTTGGCGATCATCTGGAAGTAAGACGACACATCGAGCAGGTTTAAGGCGTTGTTCAAAAAGCCAATAATTAATGCCCCAATTAAGGTGCCCATAATGCGGCCTTTACCACCCATTAAACTTGTGCCACCTAACACTACCGCGGCAATCGCATCAAGCTCGTAACCCATACCTGCCGTAGGTTGCGCCGAAGATAAACGTGCGGTCACGATAATACCAGCGAGCGCCGCCATTGAGCCACAAATGGCATAGGCCGCGATCTTGACCTTATCAACCGCAATACCTGATAAACGCGCCGCTGACTCATTACCACCCACAGCGTAAATATAACGGCCAAAGCGTGTGTGATTTAACAAATACCAAGCGCCAGCAAACACCACCGCCATCAACCACACCGGCACAGGAATGCCCAGCACATAGCCAGTTCCTAGCCAGGTAAAGCTATCGGCGGTGTCAGTAAAACCTGTAGGTACAGGGCGACCATCGGTGTACACCATAGTCACACCGCGTAGCAGTGTCATGGTCACCAAGGTGGCGATAAAGGCTTGCACCTTACCTTTGGCAACAATAATGCCACTGATAGCCCCAAGCGCCGCGCCCGCGATTAATGCTACAGGCAAAGCAACCATCACAGGCACATCCATACCGATTAAAGTCGCCACGATTGCGCCACTTAAGGCTAAAACCGACCCGACACTCAAATCGATACCCGCTGTCAGAATAACGATTGTCATCCCTACCGCAATAATCGCGTTAACCGAGGTCTGGCGTAAAATATTAAGTAAGTTATCTACCGTTAAAAAGTTTGGGCTCAGTAGCGACACCACAAAAATTAGGCTAAACAGGGCGATAAGCGATTTTTGCTCAATCAACCACTCTTTATTAATTCTCTTATAGAATGGCTGGACTGTAATTAACGGGCTCATGCAATATCCTTGTTTAATGTTTTACCAACGGCGCAAGCAAGAATGGTTTCTTGATCTGCTATCGCGGCATCAAATTCGCCACTGATCTGGCCTTGGTGCATCACTAAAATACGATCAGACATCCCCAGTAACTCAGGCATATCCGATGACACTAAAATAATACTCATACCTTGCGCCTTGAAGCGGTTGATAAGATCGTAGATCTCTTTCTTCGCGCCCACATCTACACCACGAGTTGGCTCATCTAAAATAAGCACCTGCGGCAGAGTCATTAAGCCTTTGGCGATTGACACTTTTTGCTGATTACCACCCGACAAATTACCAATACGGGCATCACGGTTAGGTGTTTTGATATTAAAGGCATCAATAAAACGGTCGACTTCGGCCATTTCATCATTGTGGCGCAGTTGTAGCCCAGTACTTAACTTGGCTAATGCGCAAATAGACATGTTTTCTTTAACCGACAAGTCTAGCAATAAGCCATCGCCTTTACGGTCTTCTGAAATATAAGCAATACCGGCATCAAGTGCTTGCTGCGGATTATTAATCTTAATATCACAGCCATTCAGGGTTAGCTGCCCCTGGGTTTTAGCACTTGCGCCAAAGATCATCTTCATCAGTTCGGTGCGCCCGGCACCCATTAACCCCGAAAAACCTAAAATTTCTCCTTGGTTAAGGTTAAAGCTCACGTTTTCAACCCCAGGGCCTGATAGTTGATTTACTGCCAATCTGCAGCCTTGATGAGTAATCGCAATGCGTGGATATTGGTCCGCAAGCTTACGGCCCACCATGCGCTCAATGAGTTGATCTTCGTTAATGTCGCTAATCGCACACTCATGAATAAAACCGCCATCTCTAAGCACAGTTACCGCATCACAAATGGCAAAGATCTCTTGCATGCGGTGAGAGATATAAACGATACCGCAGCCTTGGTCACGCAACTCATTAATGACTTTAAACAGCGATTGAGTTTCAACGTCGGTGAGGGCGTCGGTAGGCTCATCCATGATGATGACTTTTGAGTTAAACGAAATGGCTTTGGCTATTTCCACCATCTGCTGCTCGCCTAAACTCAGCTTACCGACCAAGGTTTGCGGCGCATGGGTTACCGATAGGCGTGTTAGTAGTGCCGCTGCTCGGGAGTTCATTTCATCCCAAAGTATGCGGCCAAAACTAGAGGTGATTTCACGTCCCAAAAAGATGTTTTCAGCAATGGTGAGCTCAGGTAGTAAATTCAGCTCCTGATGGATAATGCTAATGCCAGCTTGCTGTGAATCACGCGGGCCATCGAAACTGCGCGCCTTACCTTGGTAAACAATACGGCCTGCATCTAAGTTGTAGATCCCGGTGAGCACTTTCATTAATGTCGATTTGCCCGCGCCGTTTTCTCCCATCAATGCCATCACTTGGCCAGGGTAAACATTTAAGCTAGCTTTATCGAGCGCCTTTACCCCGGGAAAAGACTTTTCTATCGCTTGTAACTGTAATATTGCTTGGGTCATAACGTGACTCCGGTAAGCTTAAAATACAACACCAGTTTTAAAAATCACATTGGCATAAGGCGTGCACTCACCGGTGCGGATCACCGCACGACTATGTTGAGTTCGTTGCTTAAACGCTTCATGGCTAATGTACTCAATCGAAAAAACACGCCCTGTTGCTTGCTGCTCAAGCTCAATCTCAGCCAATAGTGCTTGATGGCACTCGGGGCTGACATCGGCAAACTCTTGCGCTAATACCACACCCTCGATTTGCGAGCTCGCTAGCCAGACCTTAACGGTGGCAATAAAGCTAGGTACCCCATGAGTCAAAGCCAGATCTATGCGCTGTACTGCCGCTGGGATCGGTAGTCCGGCATCACAAATAGTCACTTCATCGGTATGCCCCAGCGTGGCTGCAAGGTAATTCATATCTGCATTGAGCAAAGCGTGCTTGTTCATCTATCAACCTAAATGATTATGGCGACAACATCGAAACGTTTCGATAGCAATGCAGCGAGCATAATCGAAACGTTTCGATAATACTTGAAGCAGCATTAAGATCTGTGAAGGATCTAACAGAAATATCTGCGATCAGTGGAGAGAGTGATGAGTAAAGGAGTGACTAGAAGCGGAAGTACTGAGTTTAGCACTCGGTCAAACAATACAAAAAAAGGCAAAACAGGGTAAAAAGAAGGGGCTAGATCCTAGGGCGCTTCGCTGCGAGGACGGGCTACGCCCTACTAGGAACAGCAAAAGACAAAAGCACCGCCTTTTCCGCTTGTTAGCTTTTGCTAGAACCTACTCTTCCTAGAACCTAGAACGCTGCGCGGCTAGAGCGGACTACGTCCTGCTATACAATCAAAAGAAGGCACACCGTTATCTTTTGTTTTCCGTCTTAGCTTATACCGTCTTAGCTCTAACCTGCTTTTCCTAGAACCTTCTCTTAATCCTAGGACCTGCTTTTAACAGCTATTAAAGCTTCACCTTGTCATATTCAAACCAGGCGACCAAGTTACCTAAAATAGGCACTATCCACACAGCGGTGTCTGCATCTTTGTATATGCGGTAGAAATACAGGTCACTATCGATGATCTCGTGCTTACGGATCTCACGATAAAAGTGCATCGCTGATGGGCTGACTTGATCCGGCTTGATTAGCTCTTTTTGCGACACTTTGACATGGAATACATCCACATCTAAGTCATTAATTTTTTCCTGATACTGAGTAAAATCACCTTTGATCTTATATTTTATCGGAGTGGTCTTACACTCTTCATCGGTTACGCACGCCGCAGAATAAAACTTACCTGTGTTTTCATCATCATAGATAAGTGACAGACTGATGTCTGAGCGCACCAACATATTACCTTGAACAGGAAAATACACATCTGCGTGATAATGATGCTCAATAAAGCCACTGGTGCCGGGCTCATCATGAGGGATGATGACGCGATTATAACGAATGCGCTGTTCCATCATATGAGTTAACTCGGTAAAGGTTTTCATATTCAAACCCGCTGGCGTTAAGTCAATCGCGGTAATATTAATTAAACCTTTACCCGAACAGCCATAGGTATCTGCCTCGGGGCATGCCGCCATCGAATAGTAGTTACCATCGGTGACAGCGTAACCTTTAAACTTGCTGATATCACTTAAGTGGTTCGATTCCGGGGCCAGATGTTTTTGCCACATAGAGGGGTGCAGATGAGCGACATTATCTTTATGGATAAGCGCAACATCTTGCTTAACGCCACCAATATTTAACTGAATATTTTTCTCTGCATCCCAACTGTTCTTAGCTTTTACTACGCCGTGATAATCACTGAAGTACCAAACAGACAAAGCGATCAGCGCGACAATAATAATACCGCTTATTTTGACCAATAATGACACATCAACAATGGCAGCGCGCACCGATTCTGGGTCATTCACTGCCAGCATTTTGATGTGAGAACGTGTTGAGACATTAAGCTGATACCCGCGGCCAGCTATGGTGCGCAACATGACTTCGGGATAAGCTTCTAGCTTCTTTCTGAGGGTACTAACGCATTGAGTTAGCGAGGTTGCAGCCACAACCCGATCGGGCCAACCAGCCGCTAATAGATCTTCTTTAGTGCATACCGAACTCATTGAGAGTATTAATTGATGCAAAACCGCCGACTCCGATACAGTCAGAGTTATGGTTTTATTATTTGCATGATCGACTAATTGTTTAGCCTCTTCATCCAGCTCCAAATATGGAGTAACTTTTAGCACCCGAAACCTCTACAAATCAATTCACTGCAACTCGAACATTAATACGACTTAATGCAAGTTTACTAAAAAATGGTTTTAAAAACGTGACTTTACCCTGAAATCAAATCAGCCATCGAAGAACAGGGTGTTAATGCTCACATATCTAACATTTTAACGGTTGAAGACATTTAAATTGTGCTGAATCACTTTAAACGCTTTATTCAACATAGCTTTATTATCAAGCCTTCAATATCAATCATCGAATATCAATCATCGAATATCAGTTCTGTAATATCGAGGACACATCTTTACCACTTAATTTATTTAAACTACTAAAACCCACTTTTACATTATAAAGCTCGGCGTTTAAATAATTGATTAGCGATAAACACTAATATTGCAACCCACAACAACATCACGCCATAAAGCGCCAACTTTCCCAATGTAACAGAAGAGATCATCGCTAAACTTCCACCGCTAACATCTGTACCGATTAAATTTATCGCTCGATAGAGATCGGTTGGATTAAGTGCAATTAAGAGGTTGATTATATACTGATTAAAAAAGGCGAGATCTGCAACTAATATTGTTAATAACAGTAAGTCATAAATGAGAACGAACACAAACCAAACGAATAAAATACTGGCAACGGCTTTAGCTTTCTCTGTTGATTTAAGACTGACGATATAACCCAATAAAATAAAAGCGATGGCGAGCAAAATGCTGCTCACTATAAATTGGCCAAACTGAGTTAAGGTCTTAGCAACCTCATAATCACCACATACAAGCAATAATAATGCGGTCAAACTAAAAGCGCTGCCAATGGTGACACTCATAATCAGGCTATGGCCTAACAGCTTGCCCATTAAAATTTGTAAACGAGTGATTGGGTAAGACAATAACAGCAATAAAGTACCGGATTCATCCTCCCCCACAAACGCATCGTAACTCACCAGCATCGCCGCGAGCGGAATGATAAACACCGAAATCGTCGACAGGCTTGATATCAACGCATCCAATTGAGGCAAAGCCAGATGCCCGGCTACGGCGCTGCCCGCAAAGGTTACGCTCAACGATAAGATTAAAAATATTAATGAGATAAACAACACCCAGCGATTACGTAGGCTATCTTGGATCTCTTTTTTAGCAATAACACACACAGGAGATGTCAGCATAACCTTAATTTACCCCTGCAACTTGAGAGCATTGACCCATATAAAAATGATAGATATCAGCTAATGCAGGCTCTTTAAGACTAAAATCAAACACCTGGCACTCAGATGTTAATAACTGCAATACCTCAGTCTTAGACTGCTCATCTAACAGCAAGGCATTGTCAGCATAAAGTGCAGCTAATTTCGGTTGCCCGCAGATGACACTTGCAAGCTGGGGCGAGGTCAGTCGAGTTTTAAGACCGCTAGCCTGGCTTAACTGCGCTACGCTGCCCGATGCCAGCGCCTGCCCTTTGGCTAAGATAAGCGCGATATCGATATTATGCTCAATTAGTGATAGTTCATGGGTGCACACAATCACCCCGCAGCCTTGCAATTTAAGCTCATCAATTTTGCCGTACAAAAATTTAGAGGCCACAGGATCGAGCCCAACCGTTGGCTCATCAAGTAGCAACAACTCAGGTTCACTCAAAATAGCTTGAGCAAAACCCAGGCGCTGCTTCATGCCTTTAGAGTAGGTTTTTAACGCTCTATTTTGGGCATATTCTAAGCCAAACTCTTCAAGCAACTGGCTGACTCGCGCCTGGCCGACGCCCTTTAAAGCGGCAAAGTAACTTAAAATTTCTTTACCCGTTAATTTGTCATAAAAGCTCACACTTTCAGGTAAATATCCAATTTTTAAGTCTGCACTGCGCGTTAGACACGACAGATCTTGCCCAAGAATACAGACATTACCCGCAGTGGGTTTTATCAAGCCTAGGAGGATTTTAATCAGAGTCGATTTACCCGCGCCATTATGGCCAAGTAACGCCATAGTTTGGCCGCGTTCAACCGTAAAACTCACATCATTAACTGCAGTAAAATCGGCAAACTGGTGTCGAATATGGTTAGCTGATACCGCTAAAGCAGGGTTCATCGATTCTCCGAAAGGCGGTTATTTGCTGACTAAAAACATCATCTCGTCCGCCTAAAAACTAAAAGCTGGGTTCATCTCTAATAACGGGTAACTGTCGACAATCCCGCTAGGGGCTGTGATCTCAAACTGACGTTGAACCCAGCGCAGTACGACAACAATTGGGCTACCCATCAAGAAGTTAGCTTCAGGATAAAGCCAGAATAATTTATCAATCTTATCATTGGGCTGATAGGCCGTATTGCCCACACCATCTAAATTGTGATCCCAGCCGAGGTATCCACTCCAGTAGTTCCCTCGGCCAGCATGGCTCCACTCCAATAATGCATCACCGACATACTTAACCTGAGAAAAGTTATCAATAAACTGGTTGCCATAAATGTGATTCCCCTCTCCTCCCATGGCCATATAAAAGCCAATATCATTATGAGCAAAGTGGTTATGGATAATGGTGTTATCTCGAGCACCGTAAACGAATATGCCTTTACCCTCTTGGCCTTGTACTTGGTTTTCACTGCGGTTAACGATCTGTTCGACTCGATTAAATTCCACCAGCGAGTCTTTGGTCATGTTCAGCAAAATACCGAAATCGATGGCCTCCCATACCTGATTACGGTGGAGGTGAATGCGTTTCGAGTCCATCAAGGCATAACCACCATCGACCTGATAGCTCTGGTTATTAAAGGCTTCATCGTCTTGGGTGTACATGTAATGAATACCGTACTGCTGGTCAAATAATCGATTAGCGTACACTCTACTTTTACTGCCAGATTCAAGGTAAACCCCGTCTCTGACCTGCGAGATAGTATTGCCCCAGATCTCGGCGCCAACAACGTGCTGCAAATGAATGCCATCACCGCGGTCCAAGGTATATAAGGTGTTGTTACCCACAATCACGTTATCGTGGATTTTGATATCGTTTAGCTCATCGGCGCGAATACCAAAACCGTTACCTTGCAAACTGTTGTTATGGATTTTTACGCCATCACTGCCTGGCTCAACTAAAATACCGGCATCGCGCTCATAATGATCATTGCCCCAGTTTTCAATTCTCAGCCCTGAGATCTCAACATTAGCAGCAAACACCGTTATTGCGCTGCCCACGCTATTAGCATCAATAATGCTGTCGCCAAGGCTTGATAATATAATCGATTGATGGATTTTTAGTGGGCCTTGATAACGCCCAGCATCGAGAACAATTCTGTCGCCAGCCTTAGCATGAGTTAACGCCAGCTGTAGCTCCTGGCTGTTAGATACGGCTAAATGGGCGCCATTACAGCCAGTGGCATAGAAGGTTGCATATACCACTAGCAGCCAACGTAATATGCTGACGTTCTGCGCCAGCACTTTTCGTAAAGGTGAGCGACTCATAAGATACCGTTCCAGCAAATTCTAACGCCAATATTAAGAAGGTGGCTCGTATTAGCCAGCGAGCATTAGCTAAGCCTTAAATGACTCACTTACTCGCCAGCGAGCAGTTCAATCGTGATCTGCTCATAAGTCAGTACCGCGCCACCAAATTCTTGGGCAAACTGGGTTGCACTTTCTTTACTCGAAAATGAGGCAACAGCAGGCCCCATCACCGCTTGTTTACTAGTGCCATAAACATACCAAGCAGAGGTCGCATCAATAAAGCTCTGATCATCAGGTTGCTGCCAATCAGTCTGCGCCATATCATGCACTTTTAGCTGGGTGATCTGGCGCTTATTCTCTGGTTGTAGCGCAAAATTAAACATGTCTCGTGTCGAGCAAAACTTTGGCACTATGGATTCATTCTTTAATCTCAACTGCCCTTTAGGCCCTGGGTATTTAGTGATCATCATGCCGCACAAGTGGCAACGGTCGTGATCATGAATCGGTTCAGCTTGTGTCGACTGCACAGCGGCATCACCTTGACTACAAGCAAACATAAATGGGACTAACATCAAGATGAACATCAATTTTTTCATTCGACTTCCAACTACAACAGAAAGATAGGAAAACTCACCGCTTGTTTTTACAGATGAGGTAACAAGATGTGAGTGTTGAACCAATTGTTGCTCAACTCCTAACACTCACCTTGCAGGGACGAAGCATTAGGAGCGAACAACTCACTTAACTAGCTTGCCTTATGGCTAGATAGCAAAGGTTTGACCAGCATATAGGATGAACATACGCAGACACATCATGCCAGCAACGGCGCACACACCCGATAAATAGAACGCTTTAGCCGAATGACTAAACGACTTACCAGTAGCAAAGTTAAGTAATAGCGGGCCACCAAAACCTAGGCCAACCACACCAAACCAGAACACCGCTGCCCATTCACCGGTATGGAACGCTTCAAATGCACTTTGTGCCCCAGCATTACCCGTCATAAGTGAAGTCACGATCATGAAGATAAATAGCATTTCAGCAATCATGATTGGCCACTCAGCACCATGAAGCACTTTCATATCTTGGCTGTGTAAGTCTTCTTTAAACATCGACACGGCAAGCATTTTGGCTGCTGCTGCGCCCGCTGAAATACCAGAGGCAATAAAGAGTGCTGGTAAAACAGAGGTGTTGATGATAGGAAAACGAACCAGTGCCGAGATAAGGAAACCAGTATAAGCACAGACAGCAAGTGCCAATACTAATACGGTGACTTCACATGGGCGGCGAATGCCTTTTAGCTTTTCAACCACAGGTACTAGTACCTTAAGTGCGGGTACTGAGCGGATCTCTTCTTCAAAGGCAAATAGTGCAATCAAAGCCACTAACGGGATATACACCGATAGTGCGATAACACCAATCGACATGACTGAATTTAGGTTATAGAAAACCAGAATTCGCCAGAAGAATAGTGGGTTAGTTAAGTCTAAAACCAGACATAACATACCTAAGCTAATCGTCACAAATGAGATTAATGCTGCCGCTTTATAAAATGGCGTGTTGGTTGTCTGCTTTTTGTAGAATCGCAGGAATAATGCAGTGGCTAGCGCACCACCGGAGATCCCTGCAAAAAACAAGTACACAGCAATAGGCCAGGGCCATGCTAGGCCCTCAGATAACCCCATTGTAAACTCAATATTACCGTCCATATCTATACTCCTAGCTTTACAATAGGGATGTAACGCAAGCTTGGCTCAGTTCCAAATCCTGGCTTAATTCGCACAGAATCTTTTACTCTTAAAAGCTTGCTGATATAGGATGTCGGATCGTTGATATCACCAAAAATCAGTGCATCATAACGGCATTTCTGCACACAAGCAGGTAGCTCACCAATGGCAAGTTTGCTATTAAGGCAGAAGTCACAGTTATCAGCGACATCGGTTTCTTTATTAATAAAGCGCGCATCATATGGGCAAGCTGCAATGCAGTACTTACAACCTGCGCACTTAGACGCGTCCATAGTGACAATGCCGGTTTTCTCATCTCGGTGCGCTGCGCCAGTTGGGCAAACGGTCACACAAGGGGCATTCTTACACTGCTGACAAGAGACGCGTACAAACTTACGCTCACAGCCACATTCGGTTGTTTTGCCGCAATGTGGGCAAGGCTGTCCCTCTAATCCACCAGAGTGCTGTTCTAACAACAATCTAGACTTACCTGCTGGTAAGTTATTGGCTAGATTACAGGCCTCTTTGCACTCGCCGCAGCCGGTACATTTATTTTGATCAAACACCATCGCATAATGGGGCTTGCTTGCATCTGACTCACCCTCTTTGACAGAGCTACACCCTAAGGGCGCTATTATCAAAGAGCTGGCTCCTAAGCACTTAAGGAACCTCCGTCTCTCTATATTTTCACTCACAGCATCCTCCAGCTATCAGCTATTTTGCTGATATATTTATACTTATTAGGTTTTACGTGACTTTACTCAGATGCAGCCACTGAACGATTAGCTATTTTTTGCTCTGCTCTTAAAATTGCATTATTAATTGAGGCTCGGTTAACGTTTTGCTTATCGCTTTTAAGTAGAGTCAGCCATTGCTCGATGGCTTTGTCGTACTGACCATTAAGGTAAGCGTGGGTCGCAAGTAACAGGCGAGATTGAGGCTCATATTCGTCGAGCACTAAGGCTCTGGCGATAACCAAATCAATGTCTAGACTCATTTCACGGTTATCGCGGTAATACATGGCATTGGCTTTCATCCCTAAAATACCTGCATCATCACCCGTGAGTTTCAGTAGCTCATCGAAAGTTTGCACCGACTCGCTATACAGGCCGCCATCAACGTAGGATTGAGCCAGATTTAATAATGCAATTTCATTACTAGGTTGCTCATTGACTTTTTTTGCATTTTTATTGATTTCTGCGGTGATCAGGTAATCAATATTTTCGTCTACCACTCCTTTATTCCAATCATTGAAATGGCCTAATTGTGAGTACATAAGTAAGGTCACACTGACAAGTACAACAACCATCCCAGTCGCAACCTTAAAATCCCCCTCTTTATTGCTGCTATCATCATTAAAAGAGTTAGCTATCGGCGTAACACCTTGCTTTTGACAAGAGTGATGATGACGCCAAATTAAAGTGATAACTGCACATAAAGTGACAGTAATGCCGATAGCTAAACTATTCATAGTGACTCTCTACAAACCAAACTAACTAAAACAATAAACTTAAAACCTTGGCAATAACGCCATCAACTAAAACTAGTGACCGCCGCCCATCATGCCACCCATGCCCATACCACTGAGCCCCATGCCGTGTGCGTTATCACCAGGTGCTTCAACTTTCACCAGCTCGACTTCAAACACCAATGTCGATTGCGGTGGGATAATGCCAACTTGCTTGTCGCCATAGGCTAGTGCTGCAGGAATAGCAAACTTATACGTCGACCCTTCATTCATTAACGGGATCCCTTCTTGCCAGCCGTCAATCACGCTCATTAGTGCAAAGCGATTTGGCTCGTTACGCTTGTGAGAGTCATCAAACTCAGTGCCATCGATTAAGAAACCTTTGTAGTGCACTGTGACGACATCTTGTGGGTTTGGCTTACGGCCTTCTCCCTCACTAATGACTTCATATTGCAGACCTGAAGCCGTCTCTGTTACGCCATTTTTGTTTTTATTGTCAGCCAGGTATTCATTGCCTGCTGTCACGTTAGCGAGTGCAAGCTTTGCTTCAGCGGCTTCACGTGCGGTATTGAGCGTCTCTGCGCGCTGATTTAGGAAAGTCAGGATTTCTTCATCTGAAAACTGTGGGTTATTTTTCAGCGCATCAACAACGCCTTCAATGACGAGGTCGACATCCACTTCAGCACCCAGCTCTGTTTGGCTGTAAATTTGGCCAGAGATATATTTACCTAAAGAAGCACCGATACTGTAAGACTCTTTTTCAACATCAGATGTCAGCTCAGTATTAGCCATTGAATTT
The DNA here is from genome assembly GCF_052977265.1 of Shewanella sp. 0m-8. Taxonomy (NCBI): domain Bacteria; kingdom Pseudomonadati; phylum Pseudomonadota; class Gammaproteobacteria; order Alteromonadales; family Shewanellaceae; genus Shewanella; species Shewanella sp. 0m-8. The sequence goes on from NZ_JBRIMB010000037.1 coordinate 26,765, forward strand.
GCAGACATAAACAGGGTCAAACCTGTCACAACAGCTAGGGTAGTTTTTGTGAATTTTTTCATAATAATCATCTCTTTAAATAAACTAGTTGCGTTTAACTTCTGTTACCCAACATCCTGCTGTTATGGCTTTTCTGTGACTCTATTTGAAAGTCGCCATCCATAAATTCCATCTGGCATCTGTAAAACATTGCTGTAGCCCATCTTCATCGCCTCATGTGCCGCTATCTCGCTGGCATTACATAGGCGGTTAGCGCAATAAAACACCATCACTGCATCTTTCTTAGCTGGCAGTAATTTTTTCCAATCTTTAACGTTGAAGTAAATAGCACCTGGAATGAACCCTTCAGCCCAAAGTTCAAGCGTATTCACATCGAAAAAGTAAACACCTTCCTTACCGATTAAGGTCTCAGCTTCCATCATGCTGATGGTGTTGAGCTGGTGTTCGTAACGATGAGCAGGTGCCATCGCAGAACCACCACCAGCGAAACAGCTAGCTGAACTTGCAATTAACGTGAGGCTTACCAGAATTTGACCCAGTGCTTTTTTCATAATCTTTCTCTTTATTGCCTCGGCAATTATTACGCTGCAATGCATGCCGAGGCGGTTAACGAGTTAGGCGGCTTATTTAGCTGCGTAACCTGTTCCATCTAAGATGTTTTGCGCTTGTGTAACATAAGTAAGTGCAGCATCTAGACGCTTCTGGCTATAACGGAAGCCATGCACCCCCCAAGAACCGTCTTTCTTGATTAGATCAACAGTCTCTGCAGCCTTCTCAGCTAGCATTAGCACTTGAGTCTTGTCTTCAGTAGACAACTTAGTGACTTCTAATAGCTGGTCGATGCGTACAAGAGCTTGCTCAACTTTCGCGAACACTTCTTTAACAGGTGTTTGCATCTTCATTACTTCACCGTAGATCTCTAACTGGTCTTCGTAATGTAAGCCTGTTTCAAGCTCAGACTGGAACTGGCTGTGACAACCCTTGTTCTCTACCACGTCGTGGTCAGAGATAGAGGTACGAGCACAAGACCACATTAAGTCTAGGTATGAGCGGCCTTCTTCGTTCTTAGCAACAGTCCAACCTTTACCCGCTTTAGGACCTTGAGTACGTGGCTCACCTTCAGGTGGGTTTAGCGTCTTCATCGTTGGGTCGACTTGAATCTTCCACATATGAGACTTACGTACTGCGTCGAAACCAGCTTGGTCAGGGAACTGCAGTGCCTTGAAGTTTTCACAGCTACCCATGTTAGGCATGTGACAGCTTTGACATGTTTGCTTATTGTGTGTATCTGAGTTTTCAGCAATCAAAGTCTGCGCTTCGTGACAGTCTTTACAGTCTTTCTTCAGCTTTGGTGTAGTGAAACCAGACTGCCAAGAACCATCAGTCACTTCGTGCGGATCGTGACAAGTCGTACAGCGCATGCCCTTCTCGTAGTGCTCAGAGTTATACATCTGAGAACCTTCAGTACCACATGATGGACAGAGTGACTTCATCTTCACACCGAAAGCGTACTCACGCTTTTCTTGTGCTTGAGGCGTGTCAGCAAGAGTAGGGTCATACTGGAAACGCTGGTGACAACGTTCACAGTTAGACTGCATACCGCCAGTACCACCATCTAAGTGACCACCCGCGCCATGACACTCTTCACAAGCGATACCACGAGAAATCGTGTGCTCTTGAAGCTTCTTAGGATCGCCTAATGCATCGAAGAACTCTTGCTTGTTTTGGAAGTCAAACTTAAACGTATGGCACACTTCACAGTAAGAACTTGCTGGTTGGAACAACATCTCTTTTTCGTACTTAGCACCGTATGAGCTCATACCTTGCTGGTGCGAACCTGAACCACCAAAACCTTCAAGGGTTGTTGGGAACTCAGGAATAACATCGTTAATTTTCTTTGACATTTCAGGCGTTAACCATTCAGCCCAACCACGAGAGAACTGGTTAGCACCCGCTACCATTTTACCGGTACCGTCACGTAATAAACCGTCTCTGATGTGGTAAGTACCACGTACAAGCCACGCATCGATGAAACCGTATTTGGTACGAGGTGTACCAACAGTTGCATAGATCATGTCAGGGGTAATACCGTCTGGTAAGATTGAGGTATCTTTAGTGTTGTACATGGTTTTTTCAATATCGTTATCCACTTCTGGGTGTTCACCAGGGAAACGAATTGTTTTAGCATGACGCGAACGCTGCCACTTCTCATATTGAGTCGCATGACATTCAGCACACTTTTCAGGGCCAACGAAGTTGTTTGGATAATCTAGAATTGATTTAGCACCTAGACGGTATTGAACTGCGCGAGGCGCGCCAACACGTTCACTATAATCTGGGCTCTTACCTGTATCTAAATACTCTTCACCACGGTCACTAATATGGTAATCACCAATTAAATTACCGGCTTGCTGATATTTGAATACTGGGTGGTTTTCGAATAGATAATCAAATAACTCTTCTTCTTGAACAATATAGTCTTGCAGCGTTTTTACGCCGTTGACTTGTTGCATACCGTTGTATTCAGCTATTGCCCCTTTAGCGGTTTTACCCATTTGGGGAATACTGTCATATTTTCCAGCAGCGTTCGCATTGGCAATGGCACCAAAACAAAACAGCATGCTTAATGCTACCTTGTGTTTCCACCGTCTCATCATTCACTCCTACTTATCATTATTTTATTTTTTATCACTGTTTTTGCATGCTTTTATAAGCACACTTTTTTAAAAACTAACCGTTCACCGATTGAGCTAAACAACTGAGCGATGTCTATTTTCCATATAAAAAACAGTAAAAACCTGAGCTACAGCACACTAAAAAAAGCATTAGAAGCGATTAGATGTGAAAACAACATTTACGTTAAAAAACAGAAAGATAAATACAGCCAGAGAGATGTTTTTAGATATAAAAATGCACGTTAAACGTTTCTTAAAGCGCAAAAAAGTTACAAAGCAGCAATTAAAAACCAAGCAGCGATTAATAAGGACGTCTCGCAAGCTTAGGCGGTATAAGGCCTAGCGCAGTTATAATCATAAAGGGAGTAGGTTGATGTTGGTGTATTGCAGCAAAATGATAAACGGATCTCCCTCTAGCGCCCAAGTCCAGGGTAAAGGGCTTTAAAACGTGTTTTAAGGGACTATTTTTAAGGGGCTATTTTTAAGGGGCTATTTTTAAGAATTGGAATCTAGACTAATTGGCTTAGATACGACGTGTAAAACCGTTATGAGCAATGAGTAATGAGTAATGAGCTTCTACTTTGAAAAATGTTTTCTATTTTGAGCTTGTACTTTGAGCTTGCACTTTAAACTTGCACTTTTACTTTGCAAAAAGGAGTAAGGGTGGCAGCAACACAGCCACCCAGTTCTATTGCTGTTAAGTTCGGTTACCAAACAGCTTATTAGCCAACTGCTTCACAGCGCTGGAGCAATCTTGCAAAAAACCTTCTGTGGTGGCCTGTGGCAATGTTCCAGCCCCTTGCAGCATCGCAAGTAATTGTCCCCGCTCATTAGCCGTCAACCAATTCTGCATATCCGGCAAGCGGTTTTCTGCCGCTAATCTGCATACAAACGCCTGTTGCTCATAGCCTTCATGCACGGCGAAATACACCAAAGATGCCTCTGGTACGCCGGCGTTATCAAGCCAGTTGAGTGCCCAGCTTTGTTTGGCGATATCGAGCGCATCGCCCATCTCACTGTCTCGGTGACGCTCATTGCCAACTTCACAATGGCTCCAGCGCTCTGCCATTTGCAGCTCACCACGTTGAATAAGACAGGCAACATAGGCGCTCTCTACTGAACTCCTTCCTAGCCAATGTAAGCCACGCTTACCTAGTTGCGCTAAAAACAGCGCTAGGCGCTGCGCCATTTCGCTTGGTAGCATCCAGATAAAATCAGCCGGCCCGAGTTTACTGCGGTGCATTGGGTATGGGTTCCAGCCCTGCAGTTTTGGCATTTTTAACGCCTCTGGGCTCAACGTCTCTAATCCCTCACCGCTGGCAAGATAGGCCATCAGTTTGTCATACAGAGTTTGCGCACTCGCGTCATCGAAATCCTCTTTTAAGGTATTGAGCAAGGCGGTCTCAAACATGGGGACTATCGGCAGCGGCATATCTGGGTTGATAGCATTAATATGCTGTAAAAACTCCAGCACTTGATCTTCACGGCAGTACTCAAGCTGCTGCAATAAGGCCTCGAATTGCAGCCACTGCTGACGCCCTATCATAGAGGTATCAGCTGGTTCTAACTCTGCATATTGCGCTACCTTGCTAGCATAACGCAGGGCAAAGCGGGGATCGGCAGGACGATAGTCAGCGACTTGTTGATCTACCATTAAAGTAAAGGCTTCAAGCATGGCATCTGTTACACCGTGTTGCTGCAATAAATCGAATAAACCGGCCTCGGCATCTTGAGCATCAATCGCCGCGTAAAGCGAATAATCGGCCTTAAACTTCACAATGCGATTTATCACTCGCTGGGGCGCTAGCGACAGCCAGAGTTGCCAATGCCTTTTAGCTAACAGTACAACCTGACTAGAGGGATCGAGCTGACTCGTTTCAGCCTGATTTTGCTTACTTGCGCTTTGTAAAAACAAGGTGGTTAACATGCAGCGCTGACCCGCATCATGGGTAAACAGGGTCCAATAAGCCGCTTGTTTAGCGCTGATTTCAGGCCCTGACTTACCCCCATCTTTTGCCATACCTGCGCGCACAATCTCGATCATTTCTGCGTCAATACTCTCTGTATTGTCAGCTTGAGAGTCAGCTCCAGAAACTGCTTCAAACTCAGCACAGCAAAGCCACTGATGCAGTGCCTCGCGAGCCTCTTCTGGTACTTCGCAATACTTAAGGACAAAGTCAGTGAGTAGCTTACTTAAGTGCTGCTCAAGCCATTGCTCAATTGCTGTACGCTCGGCAAGACTGGGGTTATTAAGCAACCGTAGCGCAAGATAAGTACTACTCCCCAGATGCAACGGCATATAAGGTAAGGCTTCAATGATTTCTTGGCCGTCACGATAGCCAAGCTCATCACTGAGACGTTCAAGTCGATTTTGGCTGATTAAATCTGTTCTTGGGTTCAAGCAGGTAAAGAATCTACGCCCAGTTGCTTCATCCCACTCGATTGCTTCAACTTCTGGCTCTGCTGCAGTATCAATCTCTTGCTCAGCCTCAGCGGGCTGCATCCAAGCTTGATAAACGTTATCAACGCCATTGCGCTGCGCTTCGGCTATAGCAAAAAAATCCGATTCGCTGCGGGTTTCTGTAAGGCTTGCCGCTAAGGCGATAATCTCATCTTCAACCTTAGCGCCACAAATAAGCTGTTGTTTAACCTTGTCTTGCCATTCCTCTTTTGAGAATTCAGCCTCGTCTTCAAGCTGCCAGCGATCGCATCCCACAGGCCAAGCGCCCATGCTGTCGTAATACTCAAACAGCATCTGCGTCAGTGAGTTCGTTGCGTCCGCAAGCGCTAAAATAGGACTGGTTTGCAGTCGCGCTAAAAGCTCGTTTTTAAAATAGCGATAATCGTCAGGATTGGATTGCAGGTGCGACAATAAGTCTGGTTGCACCGCATCCGCTTCTTCAGACGACGTCTCTGCATAAAAATAACGGCGTACCTCAGCACTATCGCACCAGACATAAGCCTTGATCAGGTCTTGCGTCCAGCCATGCTTAGCAACTAAACCAGCAAGTAAGTACAGCGGCGCCGCCATGGTTTGCGTATCCCAGTAAGGTACCAGGAAACGAGCGAGCATCGGGCTATAACTAACCTCGGTTGCAATCAGCATATACAAGGCTTCGATACCGAATGCGTGGTAATCATCTATCCAAAGATCGTTAGAATCATTGCGGCTACGAGAAAACTCAACCAAAGCTGTAACCGTTTCAGCCACCGCAGGCATTAACTCAGGGAAGTTCAGTGCTGCGCCAAACAAAACTGGCTCGGAGATATAACTCAGCTTCTCGTCAAAGCGGCAAGTATTAATGGCCCGCTCAACCAAAGCACGGTTATCGCCAGCATCGTCCAAGCTCAGAGTACTGCCATCAGACTTAACAAATTGCACATTGAGCAACAGGTTCATGGTTAAGCGAAACGCCGAACCGTCTGCTAGACGCTGACGATACTCGGCTAATGCATTGGTAATACTCTCGGGAGAATTAGGATCGACAACGATAGCAACATACTTATCAAACTGGGCCATACAACATCCTTGGCGATTGAATAGAACTATAAAACAAATAGATAGATGGAGAGAAGAGTACTCCGTAGCACAGGGGAATGCGAATCAAAGTGATGGGATATGGGGAGGTGTCACAGATCAGGTTTCGCCTTGACGTTAGGCTAGGTCTAACGAACTTTGTTTTAAGCAATCAAGCTGCGCTTGATAAAGGTCGTGAGGCTACACCTAACAGTGCGACATATCGGCCGAAGAAAGCCGTGCCGCTTCGTCCCACATTGGTAATGCATCAGGCTGCGCCTGACCAAAGTCGTGAGCTTCCAGCTCACACTCGGCCAAGAGGGGATCAACAGCAATCCCCTTTTGGATCACCCCTGCCGCCCCGACGAAGTTGTTGATCCTCATTCATTTTCGAAAATAGCTATCGCCTCATATTCGCCATCTGATAGGCAGGAAGCCTGAATGTCTTGAAGTGCATGGATGCACGAGAAAGACCATGGCTCACCTAAGGCTACCTCGGCAACTTCGATGGGGAATTAGGTGTTTTCTGTAAGTTCTGTGTGCTGAATTAGCCCTGAATAACGATCTTACTCACCCCTACATATCTACGGGACATAACAACCTCCTACTTCAGCAATAGCAATAGCTAAGTAGGAGGCAACAAAACATGCCATTAACGATGGGTGTCCATGGTTCGGTCCAAGCTAGCGATTAATCAATCCCATTTTCGAAAACCACTTTTGTGTTATTGAGAAAGAGTAGATTAATGAATTCAAAAAAACGTTATAAAACAGAATTATAGATTTTGGCACAAAGCTTGAGTAGTCATATATAAAGAAACATTTTATGAGTGACTCACCATGGATCAACTACGAACTAAAAAATCAAAAGGTCAGCATCGTAATCTAGTGATTGGGATGTTAACTGCTACTGTTATTGGTATTGGAGTAACAACCGCTTATTGGAATGCACCAGATGAGAAAATAAGAAGTGAATTAACCTTAGTAAAAGTTAAAAAGGGAAATTTACCACAACTGATTAATGGTTTTGGCAAACTTAAATCTGCTGATCAGCGATTTATAACAGCACAAGATAGAGGTGTTGTTGAGAATATTCATCTTATGCCTGGCGCTGAAGTTACTGCAGAAAGTGTCATATTAACCTTATCCAATCCAGATTTGACTCAAGCTCTCTCATCCTCTCAGATTAACCTTCAATCACAGCAAGCCAACCTAAGAAAACTCAAATTGCAGCAAGCAAGGGAATGGCTAGATGAAACACAATCTCTTGATGAATTGACGCTAGATCATCAGGTGTTAGTAAAGACATTTTCAGCCAAAGAAAAGCTTGCCGCTGCTGGGATTGTTTCACAATTAGAGTTTCTTAAAAGCCAAGCTGAACTAAAAAAGGTGACCGCTAAACTTAGAGGCCAGAAGAAAAGATTACAGCAAATACAAAACCTTCATGAAGAAGCGATGAATATTGAAAAAGAAACGATCAAGCAAAAACAGCTTTTAGTTGAACTAGCACAAAAGAAAATAAATGCGTTGTCCGTAAAGGCAGGTATTAAAGGGACACTGCAAGAGTTACCCGTCAAGCTCGGACAAAGCGTGCTTCAAGGCCAGCAATTGGTCCAACTTGGTGGTAAAAATAAGTTAATCGCTTTAGTTAAAGTCCCCCAAGGCATTGCAGACAGTGTTCAACAGGGGATGTTGGCTAAAGTGAATACCCGTGGAGGTATTGCCGATGCCGTTGTTAGCCGTATTAACCCGACAGTTGATCAAGGAAATATCGAAATTGAATTGCAACTGATGGGCAAGCTCCCATCTAACGCCAAACCAGAATTGAACATAGAGGCCAGTATTGAACTGGCTCAATTAAAAGACGTTTTGTATTTGCCGCTTACATCTCGCTTACAAGCTAACAAACAATATCGGCTTTATCTTTTACAACCTAATGGTACCCAAGCTACACTGTCTACGCTTCATTTTGGTCAAATAAGTAACCAATACATAGAGCTAAAACATGGTGCGAGCTTAGGACAAACCATCATTCTTGATGATTTAGACAATGACTCATCTGAAATAATAATAAAATCGATCTAAGTAAGGAAACACTATGACGAATATAACACCATGTATTGAATTGATTAATTTAAGTAAAGTTTTTTACACAGACACACTGGAAAGCCATGCGCTTCGAGATGTGAATTTAACGATACATCAAGGTGAGTTTATCTCTATTTCAGGGCCTTCAGGTTGCGGTAAGTCATCATTACTTTCTATTCTGGGTTTATTAGATCAAGCCTCAACGGGTCAATACAAACTCGATGGGAACCTCGTCACTGATCTTAATTTAACGGAACAAGCTCACGTTAGAAATGAAAAAATAGGCTTTGTATTCCAAGCATTTAATCTTATTGATCAGCTTAATGTTTTTGACAACATCGCTTTACCGTTGCGATACAAAAAACAGGCTATGGCTAAAAGTGAGATAAAAGAAAGAGTCGATTGGGCATTATCATTAGTCGATATGGGACATAGGGCAAGCCATAAACCTAATCAACTTTCAGGTGGACAGCAACAGCGCATTGCGATTGCACGCGCATTGGTCAATAAACCAACCATTTTATTAGTTGATGAGCCAACGGGTAACTTAGATTCGCAAAATAGTGATGCGGTAATGAACTTATTGGCTGAGTTAAACCAGCAAGGTACCAGTATTTGCATGGTGACTCATGATCCAAGATACGCAGAGTTTGCTAATAAAAAATACTACTTGATGGACGGTCAGCTTGAGAAAGCGAACCTATCGATGCAGGAGGCAAGCTGATGGCAAGTCTAGCCTTGAACCGTATCATTTATGAGTGCAAGCAAGCTTTCGCTGGGTTGAGCGCTGCTAAAGGTTTCAGTTTTACCTTTATTTTTACAATAGCGATTACTTTGGGAGGTTTGATTGCTGCGTTTAGTTTGCATCAAACCATAGTATTAAAACCACTACCTTATCCAGAATCCAATCAATTATTCCATATACAGCAATCAATTATAAAGGGAGACAAAGTTAATTCAGGAGCTCAAATCGAAGGGGCGCAACTTGCGATTCATGAACACAGTAAACTTAATGCTGTACCTATTTTTCAAGACAAACGAAGGTTATTAAACCACCCGCAAGAGCCAAGTATTATTACGCTTTATACTACAGGGCAGTATTTTAACTTTTTAGCACCTAAGTTTGCATTGGGACATGGCCTAGATAGAAACGACACATTCACCGAAGCCAAAGCTGAAGCCGTAATCAGCTATAAAACATGGCAAGAATTGTTCTCACAGCGTAATGATATACTTGGGCAATCGGTGAAGATAGAAGATCAATTTTATCGTATCGTTGGCGTATTGGCCGCAGAGCAAACAAAAACACCTAAGCCTTTTGCCGTATTTGGTGACACTCAAGTAATAATACCCTTTGCTTTTTCTGGGCTAAATAAAACAGAGTGGGGAAATGCCAGTCGCTCATTCAGTTCGTTATTGAAATTAAATCCGAGTCAGTCAGTAGACGATGTTGAAACTGAACTTAGTCAAATTATTAGTCGATTTATGGAGAACTCAGAAGCTAAAGGAGTCTATGGCGATATTCAATTTAAAGCCCTCCTAACACCGCTAGCAAAAGCGGTTAAAGGTGATCAAGATAAGGTTACTTGGATGATTCTAGCTGGCGCAGGTATGTTGCTGCTTATTGCTTTTGCCAATATTAGTAATTTGTATCTTTCACATACTGAGGCAAATAAATACTCTTTAGCCGTGCATGCATGTTTGGGAGCATCACCAAACAATTTGTTCATTAAGTTATTAGTAGAAAGTAGTGTACTGATTAGCATTGCATTGATTTTTTCATTGCTGACAGCCGCATGGTTATTTCGGTTGATCCAAACCTTTGCAGCAGATAGTTTCGCTCGATTGGATGAACTTGCGTTAGACTCGATAACGCTTTTGTTTAGTTTTGTCGTTAGTCTCGTTTTAGCCATGCTATTAGCTTTCATAAGCAGTAGGAAAATCGATTATCTAAGCTTAAAGGAACATATATCTAGTAGTGGTAAGGGGATATCTCAACAGGCAAACCAAAGAACCAGACAGATACTTACTGGTTCACAAGTGACCTTTGCCAGTTTAATACTGCTAGCTAGCTCAATGATTTTAGGCCAAGCACTGACGACGATAAATAAACCACTAGGGTTCAACAGTGACAATATCATCAGCGTGCAAATGTATACGCCTAAAGGTGTCACTGAAGATGAGCAGATTTCACTGTTGAGCTTAGCAAAGCAGCACTTTCTGGAACTTGATTCTGTCACTATGGTGTCAAAAAATACGATGCCTCCAATTCGAAAAGGTGATTTTGGACTGCGACTGGCCGATGAAAATAGCCAAAACCAGATAACCGTTGGATTTAACAGTGTTGATGAAAATTACTTTTCTATATTGGAACAAGACATTTTGTTTGGTCGGAATTTTTCAAAGGCTGAAATCGAAGATGCTAGTAACGTAGCCTTGATTAGCGAAGCTTTAGCAAAAGAACGTTTTGGTGACAGTAATGCAATAGGGAAACGCATTTTCACTATGGCTGGCGACGCCTATGAGGTTGTAGGTGTGGCAGCCGATCATTTTAACGCGCATACACACGCAAGTTATCTCGCTAAGCAAGTGTATTTTCCAATAGGAACATTTCGCTTAAATTTGTTACTTAAATTTAAAGATGGTTCAAACATCACACAACAACAGGCCATTGCAGAGCTTAAACAAATCGATCCAAGATTAGTTATGGGCGATTTCATAGTGATAAGTGAACGGGCGAAACAGCAAGTAGCCCAACACCGCATTGCAGCTTACTTTACATTAGGAATGAGTTTGTTGGCATTAATTATTGCCGCGACCGGCATTTATGGTGTGATGAATTACTCAGGGCAATTGCGTAAGTTTGAATTAGGTGTTCGTATGGCGATTGGAGCAACACCGAGGAACTTAACAATAATGATGTTAACCCAAGGGCTAGCTCCAGTGTTGTTTGGTTTTGTGTTGAGCATTGCAATAGCCTTAGTTGGATATCTAGTTTTGGGTAAAAAGTTGGCTGAATTTTCGTCGCCTAATTGGGATAGCCTTATGGTTGCAAGTGCGGTTTTATTGCTTGTCGCACTCATATCAGCTTATAAGCCACTGCACTCACTACTTAAAAACAATCCAGTTGAAGCACTAAGAAACCAATAAAGGATCTGACCGCTCAGTAAAATGTTTATTGAGCGGTCTTAATATAAGAATAATAATGAAAACAAGCGTAAATATAGCAGTCGTTGAAGATAAGCCTGATGTACGACTTAGCCTTAAGTTCTTACTTAAACAACATGATTATCAAGTGACTGAATTTGACTCACCAGTCAGCTTTCTTGATTGGATAAAAAACAATCACTGCGATATGGTCATGTTAGATATGAACTTTTCTTTGGATACTACGTCGGGAGAAGAAGGGCTTTACTGCTTAAAGAAAGTGCTTCAATTAAAACCAGAACTTCCAGTGGTTGCGATGACAGCTTGGGCAAATACAGAATTAATAGTCAATGCATTAAAACTAGGCGCGACCGATTTTATTGAAAAGCCTTGGAAAAACCAGCGGATTTTACAAACGGTTAAACAAGCTTTAGTCGTTAAAAGCTTGGTGCGAGATAACAAGAAGCTTTCACAACAGCTGAAAGATAAGAACGTTTTACCAGAATTAGTTTGTCACTCGCCGAGCATGCATAAAGTAAAGCAGCAGTTAGATCGAGTGGCTAAGACGCAAGCCAATATTTTGCTACTTGGTGAAAACGGCACAGGCAAAAGCACTTTAGCGAATTATGTTCATTTGCAGAGTAGCTATAAGTCGAAATCATTAGTCAGTGTCAATATGGGTTCTATTCCTAGCAACCTATTTGAAAGTGAAATGTTTGGTCACAAAAAAGGGGCATTTACAGGAGCTTATCAAGACAGAATTGGTAAGTTCGAATTGGCGCAAAGCAACAGTTTATTTCTAGATGAAGTAGGTACATTACCACTTGAGCAACAGGTGAAGTTGCTAAGAGTATTAGAGTCAGGTGAATTTGAAGCCGTAGGTTCAAACATAACCCAGCGCGCTCAGTTAAGATTAATCAGTGCCAGTAACATGCAGGTAAGCCGTGCTATTTCAGATGGGCTGTTCAGGCAGGATTTATATTACCGGATCAATACCGTAGAAATTGAAGTGCCAAGTTTAAGGCAGCGCAGAGAAGATATTCCTGAACTCGCTGTGAATTGTTTAGAAAAGCTATCAATAGAGTATCAACGACCTAATATCTATTTATCGCAGAGTGCAATTAATGCTTTGGTTAATTACTCGTTCCCGGGGAATTTAAGAGAGCTTAATCATCTATTAGAGCGTGCGGTTTTATTTGCCGAGACAGACGAAATTTCACCCAAAGATTTGGATTTTCCTGTGAGTGGAACGGTGTTGGAAGAACAATGCACCTCTATTATGAGCCTCGATGAAACAGAAAAAAGTGTACTCATAAAAGCCTTAACTCAATGCCAAGGCAACACCAATGAAGCTGCAAAATTACTTGAAGTCAGTCGTAGTGCTTTATATCGAAGGTTGGATAAGTTCGACATTTCGATGAAGGACTATCAATAATGCTAGGTCGACACTCTAGCCTAGAACATAAATTGATAACGGGCTTAGTTATTGTTGTAGGAACACTCAGTTTTTTTTTACTGTTTATTTTAATATTGCTTGATGTATCAAGTTTGATGCAGGTGACTATATTCTCATTTGTCCTACCGTGTTTTTTAATAGCTGGAGCCTCTATTTATAAGCAATTTACTAGGCCTTATATACAGTTATTAGGGATGCTCGATAGCATAAAGTATCAAGAACATAGCCATAATGCTTTTGTAACTGAAAAAGAAGGAATTGTCGCTCAGTTAATGGAAGAAATGAGTCATTTGAATACGCAACTGCGGCAAGATAAATATAAAGTCGATAAAAACAGATTATTAGTGTATCAATTGGTCGAATTGCTTGAATCTCCGGTATTATTAATTAATGAAAAAGGCCAGTTGATTAACGGTAATTCGGCACTCAGTAACTATTTACAGCGTGATTGGCACAGCTTAAGGTTGAGCCATATTTCTTTATTAGGCTTTATGCATGATGATGAAAAATGGAAGCTCAGTGAGTCAAATAATCAAATTAAGCTATTAAGTAGCCACTTTGATGACGGAAGTCAGCGATACCAGTTGATCATGCTGAACGACATTAGTCAGCAAATCACCAAAACGCAGCAGGAATCTTGGCAACAGCAAATTCGTATCTTGAGCCATGAAATCCGCAATTCATTAACGCCTATTCAATCAATCTCAGAAACTCTGTCCAGTATTAATCAAGATACCGAGCAAAAACTCATGTTAGATTTGATTTCCAGTCGCAGTCAAAACTTAAATACATTGGTTTCTCGATATAGCGAATTAACCCGTATACCAACACCTCAAATTCAACGGCACTCTTTGAAAGCCTTGATTGGAAAACTACTACCATTATTTAGTGATATCGAGTTTCACTGTCACTTCGATGTTAAGTACGCACAGTTCGATGAGGTTTTGATGGAGCAAGTCGTTATTAACATTCTGACTAATGCCCAGCAAGCTTGCGTAACTAATCCGATAATGAAGATAGCTGCTGTCAGGCGTTCAAATGAACTTTGTATGACTTTCGAAGATAACGGCCATGGTTTAGTTAACGAAAAAGACGTATTTGTTCCTTTTTATACAACTAAGCCAGACGGACAAGGGATCGGGTTAAGTTTATGCCTGCAAATAATTAATTTACACCAAGGTGGAATAAGTTTGTGTAACCGTACTCAAGAATCTGGAGCAAAAGTTACGATTACCTTACCTATATTGGAACAATATGATGTTGAATTAGATTGAATCATTCCATTTGCATAGATAGTCATTTCTATTAGATTCAATATTAACTTTCCATTAGAAATACGGCTCTTCTCCGCTTACATGAGCTTGATATTTGGGTAAAAGGTTGAATGGGTATCAGGCCAAGGTGCCGCATGAGTGACTAGTTTTTAATCGCACCGTTAAAACCAGCGCTCAAAACAGCCTCCAGCATTGATGTATTCATCATGCACCGCTTTTGTTTTCCGACGATACTGAGTTTAGTTGACTCTTCTCGAAGCATATTTAGACTCATATGCCGTAAGCACGCTAGGTTTTCTGCACCATGATCCTTGTATATCTGACACGCATCTTCATTCATACTTACATCAAGCACCCAATGCATCGATTCAATGCCCCAATGCTCTCTAACCGCACTAGCGGCTTGCTCTGCTAGCTTTAAGCAAAGCCACCCATTAATAATCAACAATATAACCGTTGCCACGTTCAACCTAGAAGTGCACCACCTATACTTTTTTAAAAGATTAGGAGGGGATTATGGGACAGCAATATAACCACTTAACAGAGTGGGAACGTAAAAGGTTATTTGAGTGGTATCACTACCAAAAGAAGTCCATGCGCGAAATAGGAAGGCTATTAGATCGCTCACACTCAACAATTAGTCGTGAGATTGACCGTAATATGTCAACTCATTATGTACCCACTTACTACCCTAATCCTGCTCATAGAGCCTATAAGTCAAGGATGAGAAGGAGAGTCACGCGAGAGCGGTTAAAGTGTAGTGAAACGAGGAATTACGTCGTAAATAAACTACGCATAGGTTGGACTCCAGAGCTAATCTCTGGACGGCTGAAGCTTAAATCTGAGGCTCCATATGCCTGCCACGAGTCAATTTATCAGTTTATTTACCATCAGGCCCCAGAACTAATTAGCCACCTACCCAGGAAGCATAAGAGGCGTCGTAAAAAATATCCAGCACGAAAGTATGTTAGAAAAGCAACTTTAAAAACCAGCATCTTAGAGAGACCTATTGAAGTTGATAATAGAACTGAAGTCGGACATTGGGAAAGCGATTCAGTGGAGTCAAAGGGACGTAAATTGGCATTGAACGTTTTAGTTGAAAGGGTTTCCAGGTTAGCTCACATCACCAAGCTGAGTTCAAAAAAAGCAATCGTAACGAAAAATGCAATTATCAAAAAACTCTCAGAACACCCACCTGGACTGGTTAATTCAATAACTTACGACAATGGAGTCGAGAATGCACATCATCTAGTTGTGAATGAGTATCTAGACTGTAAATCTTACTTCTGCCAGCCATACCATAGCTGGGAAAAAGGTGCGGTAGAGCAGATTAACGGACTAATACGTCGATATTTACCTAAGGGAACTGACTTTGAAACGATCACTGAAAATCAAATTTTGAAAATTGAAAATGCACTAAACTCAAGGCCAAGAAAGTGTCTTAATTACAAGACACCTTTTGAAACCTATACTGAAATGAGTGGTGCACTTCTACTTTGAATAAGGGGTTCCCTTTCTCAAACTATAAACATGAGGTGTAGCATTATTTGATGGCAGGCAAATAATTTAGTGATTAACTGGATAAAACTGAGGGATTTAGAGTAAATAAGCTAAAAAACGAGCGTAAAAATCCAACCGAACTAGAACGGTATAACGAGTAATTTGTTTAGAAATTCTTAGCCGACTTGTAGATGGTGACAGCTATTAGCGAAGTGCCGTCGTCGCTTATCTAAATGTTCGCAATAATGAGTTAGCTCCTGCAACGAGCCAACGGGGCCATGAAACAGCTTGCCAAACTCGGTGGTGACTTTTATCCAGTTATCGCTTGGAATATTGAGTCTATTCAATATCTTTTCTGCACTATGAGAAATGGCTCCTCGCTTGTCATCACGAATGATTCGGCCTGTTTCATCTACAAGTGTTAGATAATCTTGAAGAGAGAAGTTGATACCTTTGGTTTGGTGTTGTCTCTCGTTACCGATAAACGGCAGTAACTTAGCAGACTGCTTACCTTTTAGAGCCGCATTAACTCTTAATTGTAAGCTGGTGTAGTCCGACTTTTCAGGTGTTTTGACCATCTTAGCTCTAATAGGATTAAGCTCTACATAAGCCATACAGGCGAGCACTGCAGCTTCATCCAGTAATGCTTGGCTCTTGAATCGCCCCTCCCAGAAATGACCTGTACAGTTGTCTTCATAATTAGCTTGCCTTGCAATTGGTTCATTAAGGCACCTCATAAACCAGCTGATATCACAGAGGCGTGAGCGGTATGTCGCTATCAGGTGCTTGAGTGTAGCAACCATACATTCTTCTATCACATCACCTTTAGCAAACTTCTGAGTTAAATCAGTACCATTAAACAGTTTGTGCCACTGTTCAACTACTTCTCTATCTGACCAACGATTAACGGATTCTAAGTCGATATAAAGCACTACATGCAGATGGTTACTCATCACAGCATAGGCTGCTACATCAATTGCAAATACTTCTGTTAACTTGAGTATTTGTTCCTCTACCCAACCACGCCGATGATCATAGTTTTTGCCTGTGTACTTATCATCACCACATAAGAAAGCCCGTCGAACCACCCGACTGCAGCAATGATAATAAGGCGTGTCTTCAAGACTAATTAGCGTACTTCTAGCGCGGGGCATAACAACCTCCTACTTCAGCAATAACTAAAGCTTAGTAAGAGGCAACAAAACATGCCATTAACGACGGGTGTCTATGATGGGGCTTTGTTAAATAGAGGGTTCCAAACTAATTAACGTACTTCTGGCACGGGGCATAACCACCTCCTACTTCAGCAATAACTAAAGCTTAGTAAGAGGCCTACAAACATGCCATTAACGATGGTGTCTATGATGGGGCTCTACGCAAGAGTAACCTATCTCATATAAAACCTTTCTTTTTTTAAAAATACTTATTGACCATACCACCAAAAGAAACCTATTATATACACAAGGTTAACTACAGTCATAAAATAAGAGACATTAAATGAATAACTTAGAGATTCACTATACACCCTCACCAGCTCTTACTCAGCTAGCAAAAACTTTTGAGGCTGAACTTCTTTGGGACTTTTTATGTTCCCCAGAAAATCAAATACGAATGGAAACAGCAACGTTTTTGCGAAAGCCTGCACTTGAGCCTTTATCACCTTATTTACGAGAAAAATTTGAATTTTTTCGTGTTGAATCGGCTGAAAAAGCAACTTTTGACAGATTCAAACAGTTAGCAGGTAGTATGACTAAACAGGTAATGAAAGAGTTGGGATATGAGCTTGAAAAAAACTCTGTGACTGTATTGAATGGGGGCGTTTTTAAAACTGCTTCACGATATAAGTCTATTAAATAAAACATTTACGCTAATAATATAAATGATTTTTTTGTCAAAAAAGGACAAATTCATGAGTGGTATCATTTGGACATTAGAAACACTAAAAACAATTGAACAACTAGACTACCTATGGAAAGTGATAGAAAACTCAAGTGAAGACGAATTGAACGCTGTGTATTTCGGAACAAAAGGAGAAGGATATGCTCCCAATTACCTAATTAAATATGTAAATGGGACAAAAAAAGCCTTTAAAGGACTTAGTCACAAAGAGGATTCTATTGATGAGTATAACTCCAACAATCTTTCCGAAGAGGCATTTTCTTTATCCGACTTAAAGCTAGTATTTGATCAACAAAGTAAATCCTCCTATTCAGCAGTTAAATTAATGAGTGAGTACTGGAAAGAGAACAAAAATCTATTTTTACTTACAAAACCTGTTTCTGAATATAGAGATAAAATTATAGCTCTATCAACGTCAGGAGTACCAATTGATAAAGCCTTTAAGTTAATCATAAGTACTCATACTACTGAATGATATAGATAATCAATTAAGCAACTCTTGAATATAAAAAGTATTCTTCTCAAACCTTTGACTACACCAACAGAAAACACCATTTCCCCATCGAAGTTGCCGAAGTGCGTTGATGAAATAGTCGTGATGCCCACATGGATGTGGGCGTAGCTTTCGCGGGGCAGGATGCCCCATCGGAAGCGTTAGTATTGTGGTTTAATAAACTTGTACACCGATATGAGGTAAACTGCCCTTAATATAGAACGGTGTAAACGTAATGAAGACTCAACCAACTTATTCAACAGAATTTAAAATAGATGCAGCTAACCTTGTAATTAATCAAGGCTATACCATTCGCGAAGCTTGTCAGGCTACCGGTGTTGGCCCAACAGCGATGAGACGTTGGGTTATTCAACTAAAGCAAGAATTTGAAGGTATTACTCCATCTGCGAATGCAATCACTCCAGAACAAAGGCGCATTCAAGAGCTTGAAGCTCAAATTAAGAAGATTGAATGGGAGAAAGACATCTTAAAAAAGGCTACCGCTCTCTTAATGCAAGACAGCATCAAACGATAGCATTAATTGAATCGTTATCGAGAGAGCAAAACAGTGTTAAACCACTTTGTGACTTATTTGAAATCCCGAGAAGCAGCTATCATTACCACCTAAAACACCGTGAATTAATAAAACCAGAGCGTGAATTATTGCTCAAAAAAGCGATTGATATACATAGTGATAGTCGCGGCTCTGCGGGAGCTAGAACGATAGCTGGTCAGCTTAATCAACTAGGTGAAAATGTTGGCCGTTATAAGGCCGCAAGTTTAATGAGAGATGCAGGGCTTATCAGTAGCCAGCCCAGAAAACATCGTTA